>JAUCGE010000289.1 GCA_030377965.1 Desulfobacterales bacterium HSG16 | reverse complement strand
AGGCATCGCCAATTCATGATCCATATGGTATTGAGTGGATCAATGTAATAGTGATTCCTGAATCTGATTTCATGGCAGATATTAACGCCAACAAACGTACAACGATTTTTTTAATTATCATAGCAGTTTTACTTGCTCTTGTTCTTGGTGTGTATACAGCCCGCTGGATATCTAAACCGATTTTACGATTGAACAAATCCACACAATCTTTGATAAAAGGCGAATTTAAAACAATTGACATAGAGAGAGTAAGAGAAATAGATCAATTAGGCCATTCATTTAACTTTATGGCAAAGCAATTAGAACAAACGATTTTAAAATTGAAAACTCAAATTAACAAACGGAAACAAAATGAGGAAGCACTGAAGAAGAGTGAAAAGAAACATAGAGAAATCCTGGAAGGCCTGAATGATGCTGCCTATCGTATGTCTGTACCTGATGGAAAATACGAATATTTTAGTCAATCCTCAAAAAACGTTTTTGGATATAAAGCTGAAGAATGGACTAACAATCCTTTGTTAATACAAAAAATAATTCATCCCGACTTTATTGGTTATTTCAAACAAAAATGGTCAGACATACTACAGGGGGAAATAGCTGATACCTATGAATATAAGATAATAGATCCCGAAGGAAATGAAAGGTGGATATTTCAATCGAATAAAGGGAGCTTTGATGATCAGGAAAAAATTATCGCAATAGAAGGGCTTTGCCGAGATATAACCGATCATAAAAAGGCGGAACTGGCTTTACGCAAAAGCGAAGAACAACTTAGAACAATTTTTGAGGCTGCCACAGAAGTATCTGTAATCATAACTGACACCCACGAACTTGACCCCATAGTGCTGGAATTTAGTCCAGGAGCCGAAAATATATTTGGATATAACAGAGCAGAGATGATTGGTAATCAGGTATCTGTCCTTCACCCCCCAGATGATGTTGCTATCTTTTCTGAGAATTATAAGCGATTGCAAGAAGGTAAGAAAGTATTTTCAAGTGAAACTACGTTAATAAGGAAGTCAGGTGAAAAATTCCCTGCCCTTTTTTCTGCTTACCCATTGTTCGATGAAAACGGAAAAATCTATGCAGTTTTGGAGGTCAGCATTGATATCGGTGAACGGAAAAAATTTGAAAAACAACTACAACAAACTCAAAAAATGGATGCCATAAGCACCTTAGCAGGTGGTATAGCACATGATTTTAACAATTTGTTGGGAGTCATTACTGGGAATGTATCGTATTCATTATCGCTGCTGAATCAAGGGGAAGAACTGTTTGAAGTATTGTTAGATGTTCAAGATGGTGTAAAACAGGCTCAAAGCCTTACCCATCAACTGCTTACCTTTTCTAAAGGTGGTGAACCCATTAAAAAGACAGCAGATATAAACCAATTGTTAATAGAGTCTGCTCAATTTGTTATCAGAGGGGCAAAGACACGTTGTGAATTTGAGCTTTCTGAAAATCTATCTATGGCTGAGATTGATCCAGGCCAAATTAATCAAGTCATTAGCAACCTCGTGATAAATGCGAGACAGGCAATGCCACATGGTGGCACTGTATTGATACGGACGGAAAATGTAGAACTTGAAACTGAAAATAACCTTTCATTACCATCCGGGCTATACATCAGGATTATCGTAGAAGACCAAGGGATTGGTATCTCAGAAAAACATCTTTCAAAGATTTTCGACCCATTTTTTACGACTAAGCAAAAGGGGAATGGCCTTGGATTATCAACCGTATATTCAATAATACAAAAACATAAAGGTCAAATAACAGTCTGTTCTGAAATTGAAAAAGGAACCGTTTTTTATGTCTATCTTCCAGCGTCTCTAAAAGAATTAGAAAAAAATGAAGATAAATTAGAGAGCATCCATCAAGGTCATGGAAAAATCCTGATTATGGATGATCAGGAACCCATATTGAAAATGGTGGGGAGAATGTTAAATCGCATGGGATATGAAACAATATTTGCCTCAGATGGCGCACAAACAATTGAAATATACCTTGATGCATATCAATCTGGCAATCCTTTCGATTTAGTCATTCTTGATCTCACTGTCCCGGGAGGAATGGGTGGGGCCAAAACAATTCCAGAGTTATTGAAAATAGACCCAGAAGTAAAAGCGATCGTCTCCAGCGGATATTCTAATAATCCCATTATGTCTAATTATGAGGATTATGGTTTTTGTGGTGTTGTTCCAAAGCCATATACAAAATCGCAATTGTCTGAGGTTTTGAACAAAATATTCGATGAAAAAAGGTAATACCTTCGGTGCTGATACCTGCTATGAGGCTGGCAAATTTGAAAGCCCAAAAAAGGAATGTAAATGGAAAATTATTTGTGTAAATCCATCAATCGCTATATGAGATACAAATGTAAGTCTATTGGAATGACTCAAAAAAGAAGCAGTGACAATTTGTACTTAAATTCAAGCAAGATATGGTTCAATTTAATTGAACGGTGCATGCCCCTGGCAATCGTGTCTATTGTATTTATGGGTCTTCTCTTAGTTGGATGTGGTGATTCCAAAGATCCCTTAACTCCTGAGGAAAGAGCCTGGTTAAAGCAACATGACGGAAAGATTATCATCAATAATGATGCTGGTTGGCCACCAATTGTAGATAAGGATAAAGACGGCAAACTCTTCGGTATTGCAATGGATTATCAAAGGCTTATTGAAAAAAAACTTAATTTTAAATTCCAGCTTTGTAAATTCGACAGTTGGGAAAATAATATGAAAAAATTTCGTGCAGGAGAGATTGACGTTCATAGTAATCTTCATAAAAATCCAAAACGAACTAAATATGCCCTTTTTACTAAACCTTACATAGAGATACCAAATGCCATAATCGTCAGAAAAAAAAATAAAAGAGTGCTCACTTTAGAGATGATGCGAGGAATGAAAATTGCAATTACCAATGGGTATGCCATTCATGATTTCATCAAAAACAATTACGATTATTTAGATCTCAAACCGTTTGATGATGATATTAACTGTTTGCTTGAAACTTCCACTAAAACTGTTGATGCTGCGGTAGTTAATTTGGCTGTCGCTTCATTTTTTATTGAAAAAGAAGGAATTTCAAATCTTCGCATTGCAGGAAATTCTGAGTACAAAAATGCGCTCAGTTTTGCATCAAGAAAGGATTTGCCGCTCCTGAATAGGATACTTGAAAAGGGGCTTGATCTTATCACACAAGCTGAAAAAGATGCTATTTACCGAAATTGGATTTCTTTGGGATTGGAATATAAACCTTTCTATAAAAACAGGCGTTTTTGGATTGTATCTGGAAGCATTTTCGGCGTAATAAGTGCAATTATTATTACAATCCTTATTTTGAATCAAGGCCTGAAAAGACAGGTTAAATTGCGAACAGAAAAGCTTAATTCTGCAAACGTTCAGTTGAAAAACGAAATAGCTGAACGAAACAAAACTGAGGAGGAACTCCGTAATAGCCAGCAATTTAATGAAACTATTTTGAATACAAGTCCTGATATAATTTATATCTATGATATTTTAGAAAGAGTTAATATTTATAGCAACAAAGGAATTACGCGGGTGCTCGGTTACTCAACCATTGAAATAAAAAATATGGGCGATAGGATGATACAAAATTTAATGCATCCAGATGATTTCCTAACCTATATCAATGTAACACTTCCTAAATACCAATTCTTAACCAGACAGCAAATTTCAAACTATCTATTCAATCCAAGGGAGAAGTATTTACGGATAAATCAGCTTTACCTACATTAATGCTAAGCAGCTTTTCGTTACCATTTGTGGGACCTAACGGA
>JAUCGE010000288.1 GCA_030377965.1 Desulfobacterales bacterium HSG16 | reverse complement strand
ACTTGTGCGTCTGGCATCAAGGATAATGGTTAAAAAAAGAAAGGGGAGGTTGCTTTATATTTCATCAGCAGCTGCAGAAAGACCGGCTATGGGGCAGGGTTTTTATGCGGCTTCCAAAATGGCGTCAAGCTGTAGGGTGGGTGGAGCGAAGCACAACCCACCATTTTCAAGGAAATCGGAAGTTCCGCTGGTGGTGGGTTACGCTTCGCTCCACCCACCCTACCTCGTTTACCTGTATCAACCGGATAGGGATAAAGCATAAAGTGTAAACTACTTTCGGGTTTAAATGAAAGATGCCAGAAATTTTATATTTTTTTTACGACAAGCAGAAAAAGGTGTGAATATAAATTGCAGCATTTTTTAGAAATTGGACAAATCAAAGGATCAATATTATAAATTTTTTGCAGCAGACGAGCCCAATTTTGTCGAAATGATTTTTTTGATATATCTGATTCAATCAGTGATGAAATTTCATCATCTTTTAATTTTTCTTTCGGCTCCCATCTAAAAAAAACATTCAAGCGGTGAATAATGCTCCGCCAAAGGTGACCTGAAATTTTTTAAATATCCAATAACACCTGCGACTTTTGTATTGCCGAATTTTTCAATGGCCTCAATATTTTCCCTTATCATATCCTTTGCTGTTCCTTCTTTTTCAGGATCCAGAAGAACAATTCCAAATGATTCAATTCCCCTTTGCCTCAGGGCTTCAATTGATAAAAGTGTGTGGTTTATAGTTCCCAATCCAGCTCTTGCAGCAAGTATCGGATAAGCGTCAAGTTTTTGAATTATATCAATTATCATTGTGTTGCTGTTTACCGGAACAAATAATCCGCCTGCAGCTTCGATAATAAGATGGGAATAATTATCCTCCATTTTATTAATAATACTCAGGGTTCTTTGGATATCAATGGTTTCATTCATATCTTCCGCTGCAAACCATGGCGCTTTGGGAGAAGTATGACAGTTTATCACTGAATCTGAAGGATCTGCATTATCAAGCTGTTTTACATTGTTATATATAAAAACAGCGTCAGAACCGGCAGATTCCGGTGTAACACAGCCGGTCTGAAACGGCTTAATATAAAAAGGGTTTGCGCCTTTTGAAAAAAGATAATTCATTATAAGCATTGACAAAATGGTTTTTCCAACACCTGTATCAGTTCCCGCTATCATTATTTTTTTATTTTGTATGTTTATTTTATGGAATGATTGCATTTGATTGCCGCCTTCTTTAATTTCTCAACAAACTCTTTTATATCTTTATCATGATGAAGCACAGACATTCCAAGCCTTATAATTGCCCTGCCCCGGGGAACAGTTGGATACCTGGCTGAAAATGCAAGAATATCATTTTTTAAAAGCTCCCTGCATATCTCCACAGCCCTTCCCTCTTCTCCTATTTCGACTGAAATAATATGTGCGTCGCCTTTTGCTTTAAAACCTTCTGTCTCAAGAAGGGATCGCATATATGAGCTTTTTTGTGAAAGCCCCGCCCTTTTTTCGTCACAACCCCCGACAAACTCCAAAAGATCCAGGACTGAAGCAGCATGAGCCTCAGGAAGAGCAGTGGAATAAATCAACGGGGATGCAAAATTAAAAAGATAATCCTTAAAATCCTTTGGCATAAGGACAAATGCTCCAAATAAACCAAAAGCTTTTCCAAATGTGCCAAGGGCAATATCCGCTGTATTTCCGGCAATACCCCTTCCCTTTTCGCCAAGGACGCCAAAAGCATGGGCTTCATCAACAACAGACAAAAAATTATATTCTTCTTTGAGTCCTGCGAAATCTTCGGTTTTCAACAAATCCCCTTCCATGCTGAACAGGGATTCCGTTAGAACGGCTGTTTTTTCCCTGTCGGATTTATTCAGCCTCTTTTCAAGGTGACCCATGTTATTATGTCGATAACCTTTCAATGAAGCACCGCTCATGGTCATACCTTTTACGCTGCTTGCATGAATCTGCTTGTCAAAGATTATTGTATCGCCTTTTTCAAAAAATGTTGAAATAATCCCGAGATTTGCCTGGTAGCCGCTCGGCAAAAAAAGAGCCTCATCATACCCGAAATAATTGGCATAAACTTCTTCTGCCTCATTTATAGCTGAATAATTTCCTGATACAAGACGCGAAGAGGATGATGAAGTTGGATATTTCCTGTAATTCTCACAAATTTTTTCATTAATATTTTTCAAGGCGCTGATACCAAGATAATCGTTTGAGGCAAAACTGAGAATCCTTCTGCCTGATATATAACAGTGGCAGCCGTCCCTTTTTTGAATTTGAGGCGGATTCCTGTAAAGCCCCTGATCTTTTTGAACCTCTAATCGTCTTTTGTATCGTTTCGCAAACATGAGTAAACCTGTTTATAGTGTTGTTCTAATAATTCTGACTTAAACCTGCTGTCATAATTTGTGACGGCAAAGAGAAATTTTCCACTCATTACAATACTGCCGTCACTCTTTGCTGAAAGATCATAGGAAAAAGCTGACTGACTTTTTGAAACCAGCTGCCCTTCCAGATCAATTTTCCCCTCTGAAAGGGATTGAACAAAAAAATTACAGTTTTCAACTTTCAGTAAAAAAGCATGACTCTTAAAATCACACAAATACCTGACATGAAGGGCTCCGAACTGAGCAAGCACCTCAATCCCTTTAAACAGAAACCCGTTAAGCCCGATAGAATTTCCAAAAATTGTTTCCTGTGAAATCTCTTTCACTCTATCTATAAGAACAAACCCTTTCATTCCGGTATTTATATTAAATTCACTTATATTTCTTTTGTGTGATTCCATTTTTTTACCACCAGCGCAGCATTCTGACCGCCAAAACCAAAATTTTGAAGAAGTATTTTATCAAAAGAGATTTCCATATTTTCCCGCACAAACTTTATGTTTTCGTCACATGGAGACTCAAGATTTCTAATTTTTGGAACAAAATTATTTTCCAAAAGCCCCAGACAAATTGACAGTTCCGCAGCGCCGCAGGCCGTTGAAAGATGCCCTACCCATGATTTCAAGGCGATAACAAGGGGGTTGCTTTTACTAAAAACACGGTTTATCAATCTGGTTTCCATTGAATCATTAAGAAGTGTTCCTGTACCGTGTGCTGATATCACATCTATCTCATCCGGTTCAACACACGCCTCTTTTAATGCTGAATTAACAGCTTTCTCCGCCCAAATTCCCTCAGAATCAGGAGCTGTAATCTGACCACCATCAAGGGACACTCCATACCCAATTACCTCTGCCAGAATATTTGCCCCCCTTTCTAAAGCATGATCCAACTCTTCAAGGATAAAACAGCCGCTGCCCTCACCCATCACAAACCCACCACGGGATTTATCAAAAGGCATGACGGCTTTTTCCGGTTTTTTATCCCCCTTGTAAAGTGCATACGCCTTTTTATAGGCAAGAATTCCCCCCTGACTGATTCTGGAATCTCCTCCTCCGGCCAGCACAATATCAAGATATCTATCTTTTATTTTTCTGAATCCCTCACCAACGGCCTGGAGAGAAGTGGCGCATGCACTGTTTATTGTGATATTTTCACCGTGTATTCCGGTAAGAAAAGAAATTGCTGCAGTAACACTGTTTGGAAGAAATTCCAGAAGCCAGAGAGCTCTTAAATTCTTTTCATCAATAATACCCTCACTTATCTCTTTTACAACACTGCCGATATCCATGTTAGGGCCCACTCCTGCGATAATACCGGCAGAGGAAATCCTTTTTTTATCCAACCCGGACCCTTTTACAGCCTTTAGAGCGGCAGCAAGAGCAAATTTGGCTCCAGTGGTAAGATAACGGG
>JAUCGE010000287.1 GCA_030377965.1 Desulfobacterales bacterium HSG16 | reverse complement strand
ATATTCTGGCGGGGATATAATTGGCTGCATCGTCTATCCTTGCAGCAGCTTTGCCGAAATCTATATAATCTTTATTTTTATAGCCAACCATCGAATCCAGAGTGTTGACCATTTTATATGCCATTGCCAGAGGTGCGCCGCCCAGTACAGCGAAAAACATGGGCGAAATGAAACCATCTACCAGATTTTCTGCAACTGTCTCTATTGTGGCACGGGAAATTTCTTCTTTTGAAAGCCCTTCTACATCTCTGCCTACAATCATGGCAAGATTCTGTCTTGCCTTTTCTGTATCCTCTTTTTTCAAAAGGTTATAGACTTTTTTTGCTTCTGTTTCCAGACTGCTTGCTGATATTGCGTAGTAAATCATGACAATTTCCATAACATACTTGAGCGAAGGGTGTATCTTGAATGCAATAAATAAACAGAACCATGCTGCAAACCAGGTTGCTGTTATAAGGGATATGGCAAACAGAAGACCTGCAAACAATGGGTTTGCTACAAATTTTCTAAATTCTGGTTCCGCTTTTTCAATAGCTGTTCCCATCCAGCGGATCGGGTGGGGTAGAAAGCGAGGATCTCCTATTAGAAAATCCAGTATAAAAGCTGCTAAAAGCGCGTATGGGCCTGAATGAATATCCATAACAGGGTACTATATCCTTTATCTGAAATCGTCGAAGAATTTGTTATCTACGATGTAGGTTTCTTGAGACTTCAGCCCCAGTTTCAAGGATTCGAACATTTCTACGAGCCGGGTCCCGTCAACCAGTTCTATGGGAGGCGCTCCGTAGGTGTGAGCTTCTTTTTTTGAATCCAGAGTAAAATAACCGGTTGTAATACTAATTCCTTTATCGGCCTTTCCTGTCATATCACCTCGGCATTTACGAATCTGTGATGCTTTGACGCTGTCTTCGGATCTCTGACATATGAAAAGCACATTGTAACTCAGTAACGGGTTGACCTGCAATATGCCGTATCCTTCGAATGCTCCATCTTCGTATCTTTGAGTGATTGATATGTTAACAACTCCGGATTCACGTAAAAGCCGAAGCAGGATCTGCTCGAAACCGTCCGGGGGCAGTGATTTGAGTATGGCAAGAAGTTCGGTCTTGTAATCCTGGCTTTGTTTTTCATCCTGGGCATGATCAGGGCCGAATCGTACTCGCCTTCCTTTTTCAGTGAGATTCCAAACGCCTTTTTTAGAAAAGTCGAGAAAATCCATTTCCATAAGCCGGAAACTTGCCCAATATATCTGATTTTTTATATAGGAACGTCCTGACTGAGTGGTTTTATCGAGTTCCTGTTCCGGTATGCTCATCTTTTCGACAACATGATCGATAACCTCAGTTGCAGAACATGAACCGCCTGATTCCTTTAAAATATCGATTATTGCAATGGAAAATTCCTGAAACATGGATGTTTTTTTAGTCGTATTCTGGCGAGATTGCGTATCTGGCATGAATCCTTCCCCTTCAAATTATTTAAAGATATTGGACAGCCGGTCAGAAAGCATGTCGTTTATTTCTGGCAATTTAAGTGAAATACGGATGAAACGGCCTCCCAGCCCGGAAAAATTTGTACAGTTCCGGATCAATATTTTTTCATCAGCCAATTGGGTGCAGACACCTTCGGCCATAAGTTCGTCGTTTTCGATCTTTGCAAGGATGAAAACCGTTGCAGAATCAAAAAAACGAATACCTTTTAAAGATGCCATTTTTTTTAAAAATGCTGCTTTATTTTCATCTATGGATTTATTAGAAGACGTAATGAATTGCAAAACCATTGCCTTGTTTTTCATAAGATACAGAACTGCTGCCTGTGCCAGGCTGTTGACAGACCAGGGAAGGGAATATTGCTTCATTCTGGGAACCAGAGATTTTGACACGATTGCAAAACCTATTCTAAGGCCAGGTATTCTAAAAATTTTAGACATTGAATTGAGTACGATCAGATTTTCAATTTCAACATCTGCACCTGCCACAGTTTTTGCTCCGTCATTTGAGACAAAGGGAAGATACGATTCATCTATTACAAAAACCGTGTTCGGAAAAGACTGACAGATATTTATAATAGTATCTCTGTCTGTCAACGTACCTGTAGGATTGTTGGGATTGCAGATAAAAACCGTATCATGACCTGGTATTTCTTTTTTAAATTTTTCAAAATCAGGGATAAATTTATCGGATTCATCTGCCATGAAATAGTCGAATTTAACCTTGTTCATTATACATGCGTCAGCGTAATCGGAATATGTCGGCCCGCAGATCAGGACGTTTTGGCTTTCAAGCGCCCTGGGAATCGTATAAATTAACTGGGTGGTTCCGTTTCCTGCCAGCACACGGGAAGGATCAATCTCATATTGCCTTGAAAATGCGTTGACAATATCTGCTCCGTCGGTCTGAGGCAATGCGGCAATGGAAGAAAGCCGGTCTTTTAAATGATCGAGAAGTCCGGGAGGCGGGCCATAAGGATTTATGTTGGAACTCATATCAATGATATCTTCCAGATTACACCCGAGCCTGCCTGCCAGTTCGTGGATATTACCGCCGTGTCCGTAAATCATATACTGCATACTCCTGCGGAAAGAAGAAGAAAAAGCATTGCTTCCGTCAATTCGGTCATAGCACCCAGCATATCGCCTGTGATGCAGCCTATTCTGCGTTTATAATAGAAAAGGATGGAAAAAACCAGCAGCAGGAAAGCAATATTGATATAAAATAATTTCCAACCGAGAAACAAGGACAAAAAAATGCAGGGGAAAAGACCAGCGAAAGCACTGAGTTTAATGGGTTCAGTGAACAGAGCATGACCTGTTCCTTTTGATCTGCCGTAATTTAAAAACCTGAACCCGAATATCATGCTTGCTCTTGAATAAGCAGGGATTAGGACAAGAAGGAGAAAACGATGCTCGACAATTCCGGCAATGCCAGCCCATTTGACAGACATGGCACAGACAATTGCCACAAGGCCCATCACGCCGATCCGGCTGTCTTTCATTATTTCAAGCGCTCGATTTTTTTCATGATGGCCTAAAAGCCCGTCGGCAGCATCACCGAGGCCGTCGATATGAAATGCGCCTGTCAAAATTGTTAAAAGTACCACGTCCAGAAGAGCTGTTGTCAGCGGCGGCCAGAAATATGAAATAACCAGGTCAAAACACGCCAGGATAAGACCCAGAATAAGACCTACAGCAGGAAAAAAGGGTATCATTTTAACAGGTTCGAATGTACCCGGCCTGCCAAATGGAAGAATGGTTATAAATCGGATAGCCGAAATCAGGCTGTTCATTTGATAGCTCCGTTCTGCGGTTTTATAGTCACAGGGATACCGGCAACCATCCATATTACCCTGTCAGCGATTGCGGCTATGGACTGGTTGGCAAATCCTGCCGCATCCCTGAAATGGCGGGCAAGGCTGTTTTCCGGCACAATACCACACCCGACCTCGTTTGATACGAGAATTATTTTGTTTTCAGCCTTTTGAACAGCAGATGCCAGTTCTTTTACATGGGATTGAATATAATCCTGATCATCTTTTTCAAGAATCAGGTTGGTTATCCAGAGAGTCAGGCAATCTATCAATATAAGAGTGCCGGGCTTGTTATATCTGCTTATCACGTTTGCAATATCCACAGGTTCTTCAACCGTGATCCAGTCTTTTGACCGCTCTGCCTGATGTTTTTCAATTCTTTGCCTCATTTCATCGTCATAGGGCGTGCAGGTGGCAATAAATATTTTTTCCGATTCTATGTTGTTCATGGCAAGATCAAGTCCGTGGCTGCTCTTCCCGCTTCTGCATCCGCCGATGATAAAAATTGTCTCTTTCAAAATTTGCTCT
>JAUCGE010000286.1 GCA_030377965.1 Desulfobacterales bacterium HSG16 | reverse complement strand
CTTGAATGCCTGGAATATGTACCCAAAAAAAAGGCTTTCGCAGAATTTTCTTGCAGACCAGTCCATTACCCGGATGATCGTTGCGCGATCTAAAATTGCAGAAGATGATGTAATACTTGAAATCGGGGCAGGCCTGGGCGCTCTTACCATTCCTGCGGCACGAGCAGCAAAGAAATTGTATGCAGTGGAAAAAGATGCCCGACTCATCAGCCTGCTGCGGACGGAATTGACAGCGGCACAGGTCTCAAATGTCGAAATAATGGAAAAAAATATTCTTGATATCGATATAGTAAAACTGGCAGACGATTTTGAGCAGGACAGTTTCATCGTGATGGGAAATCTTCCTTATAATATTTCATCCCAGATTCTTATCGGGCTGATCCGGTCAAGGAAGGTTGTCAGTCGTGCCATAGTGATGTTTCAAAAAGAACTTGCAAAAAGGCTTGTTGCAGAGCCAGGGTGTAAAGAATACGGCAGAATTACGGCTATGCTTCGATATTGTTCGGATATCAGTATTCTGACCGATGTTGATTTCCGAAAGTTTTATCCAAGACCGGGGGTAGATTCACAGGTTCTTGATATCAGGTTCAAGCCCACTGACAAATATATGGTAAAAGATGAGGAATTTCTTTTCAAGGTGATCAAGGCCGCTTTCGGGCAGCGGAGAAAAACCTTGAGAAATGCACTGGCCGGCAGCGAATTGAAAATAGATACAAAGCTGTCCGGCCAGGTTCTTGACGAATGCGGTATAGATCCTTCCCGTCGGGCTGAGACTCTGGATGTGGAAGAATTCGTCAAGTTGGGCAATTACATGTTTTCGGCAATGGAGACTATCCGGTCTCCTAACATATTGGTATAACTGCCCAGTTCATTGTCATACCATCCATAAATAACAGCCTGGGTAACTGGAATCCGGATAACTGAATCCACAAGGCCGGGAATCAGGTTTTTTTCTATTCCCGGAACCTTTTTAAGATCTATGGTTATCTCGGCTGTTCTGGTATGGGTTTCGTGGCCCTCAATAATTGACGCAGCTTTTGGTAAACCTACTATATCACCGGAAACGTTCTGGGTGTCAGTATAATTGAGGTATTCTTTTGGGTCATCTTCAGCTGCCTGTCGATAGATATCGTTTATGGCTTCCCTTCTGATGGATTCACCGTTGATTTCTTCCTGGATATTGAGTACCAGTATGATCAACGAGCCTGAATTCGTGGGAACTCTGACTGATTCGGCTATGAAGCCGATCTGTTCCATTTCCGGGATGACCAGCCTCAAAGCTTTGGCTGCGCCGGTTGTGGTAAGAATAATATTGTTTATAATACTCCTGTTTTTTCTCAAGTCCTTTGCCCCGGTTTTGGGAAGGCGGTCTAATACCTGCTGTGATCCTGTCGCCGCATGGACAGTAGCCATGGAAGCGGACAATATTCTGGTGGGTCCCAGAGCGTTTATCAAAGGTTTTATCATATGAGCCAGGCAGGTGGTTGTGCATGATGCATTGGAAATTATTTTGTGCCGCCTCGGATCATAATCGTTATCATTAACTCCCATGACCGTTGTTACAGCGTCTTCGGGCATTCCCTTTCTCATGTCCGTACCCCTGTCGATCTTGAAAGGTGCTGACACTATGACTTTTTCAGCCCCTGCCTCTATATGACCTCTTATTGATCCTTTAGGATGATCCGGTTCACAGGTTGGGTCAAGAAATTGCCCTGTGGTGTCAACAACGATCCTGGTATCATGCTCATACCAGCCGATATCTGCCGGATTTCTTGCTTTTCTTAAAAATTTGACAGAAACACCATCAATTGACATTGTGCCTTTTTCTTCATCCAGATCCCTGATAACAGGCTTTGAATCATATCCGTAAAGAAAGGACTGCAACAGCCCATAGGTGGAATCCCTTTCAGTATAGTGGGCTATATCCTCTATAGATGTGCCGATATTCCGGCCAACGTTGACTATGATATTTGAAAACTCTTTTCTTGCTATATGCCGCCAGAGGGTGAGTTTTCCTATTCTGCCGAATCCGTTTATTCCCAAAGTCATACTGTTTTCCATATTTCCGAACTCCTTGACTGATTTTCCTTGAACTTCATATCCCCCTCATAAACAGATCCTTCATGGCCATCAATACTGATTTTTCCCCCGGATTTGAGCAAAATACTGTCAAATGCACATTTTCTTGCATCTTCATTACATTCGAGATTGCCGCATCCCACTACACAGGTTTTGCCCAGCCGGTGGGCAACGACTGCTGCATGTGAGGTCAGCCCGCCCCTTGCTGTCAGAAGGCCGTCTGCCGCGAATATCTCGCTGATATCGTCCGGCACGGTATCTCCTCGGATCAGGATAAGGTGGGTTTTTGGTTCTTTTTTCCGCCATCTGTCAATTTCTTCGAGGGTAAATACCACACGGCCGCTCATGGCCCCGCCGCTTACGCCTATGCCATTTCCTATTTTCTTTCTTTTTTCTATGCTCTCAGGATGAAAGGTAGTGACTTTTTTATGTTTTCTCATAGCCATATCTCTTGTCTGGAGCAGATGCAGATCGTTTTTTGACGGGCTTTCAAAGGTGAACTCCATTTCCTGGGGTCCCCAGCCCTTTTCATATATCAATTTTCCAGCCCATTCTCTCAATGTGGTGTAGATTTCAGGGAAATGAGTTTCTAAAATAATATCGGTGGATCTTTTTTCGAAATTCTGCTGTGAAATGGAAATAGGCATGGTATTGACCAGGCCGGACACTACATCTTCTCCCTGGTCTTCTACTGTGAAATCTCCCCATAACTTCATGCCGCCTCCGGACTGCCTCGGATTATGAGTGAAAAAGACACCTGTTCCCGAAGTCTGTGACATGTTTCCAAACACCATTGCCTGGATCGTAACAGCAGTACCCCAGTCATCCGATATGCCCATTATTTTTCGATATATTTTAGCTTTATCTGATTCCCATGATTCAAGAACGCTTTTTATGGTGTATAGTAATTGATCAAAGGGATTTTCTACGATCTCATAGCCGGAATCATAAATCATGGATTTATAGGCAAGAGCAACTTTTTTCATGCCTTCTCCGCCAAGAAGCCTTTTCTTGCTTACTCCCTGTTTTTTCTTTGCTTCAGCTATAAGAGCGTCGAAATTATTCCGGTCGATTCCATACGACATGCCCCAGCCCTGTAAAAATCTGCGATAACAATCCCAGGCAAAAAAGGCATTGTCTGTTTCGACAGCAAGACCGGTTGCTATGTCCTCGTTGATGCCCACATTTAAAAAAGTATCCATCATGCCGGGCTGGGAAATGGAGGAACCGCTTCTTACGGAAAAGAGCAGGGGATTTTTCGGATCAGCGAATCTTTTTCCTGTTACACGCTCTATTGTACGTATTCTTTTTGTGATTTTTTCTTCGAAATTCTGCCTGGCTCTTGCAAATTCATCAATGATGGTAAGGCATCTGAAAACTTCTGTGGTGACAATGAAACAAGGCGGTACAGGCAGCCCGAAATCGTTCATTCTCACCAGATTAACCCCCTTGTTTCCAAGATAGATTATACCGTTGGCCTTGCTGCTGGCTGATTCATCCAGAGTCATCATGGCATGATGAGGGTCATAGTTGAGTAAAAGGTGGAGCTTTTTTTCATCCAGTTTACTAGACTGATGAAACAAAGTTTTCAATATTCTTGTGATAAAAACATCCAGTTGCTGAAGTCCTAATGACAACGCTATTTTTTCACGGAGGAAAATTTCCGTTATTTTATAGTTGTGTTCCTGCCGTGTTCCTCCAAATTCCTGTCCTGTCATGTTCTGTCCAGGCAAATACCGTGGCAGGATATTGTCCGGATTCA
>JAUCGE010000285.1 GCA_030377965.1 Desulfobacterales bacterium HSG16 | reverse complement strand
ACTCTGTTTCCAAGTTTTAAAGTGCCGATATCACCTATAGCAGTTATGCTTTTAAAAGGATCTGCTGTGCCGCGCATGGCATCCATATACCAGTCCATACCCTTATCTTCTATAAATACCTGGAGCCTGTGCAGGCCGATATGTCCGGCATAGCCCGAAAAGCCTGCAAATATAACTATCATCACCCAGAATAGAAACGGCAATCTGCGGGATCTGACTGAAAATAAAGCCCATACTCCAAGAATGAATAGTGCGTTATAAAATTCGGGTGTTCTGACGTTTGCGATACTTGCCGCAAGAACAACTGTCATAAGATAAGGATAGCTGATATTTATTGAAGAAGGAGGCTTTGGACCGAAATTTTTCTGTCTTCTTGATACTAAAGACAGGACACGGATGTCGATACGATTTTTTACAGAATATGTCTGGGCAAAGATAAGTGGGAAAAATGAGATCGGCAGCCATTGGAGAAGAGTGAAAATAATTTTTGAAGGACTTGTTGAAAACATGAGATAAACTGCCATGATCACGAAAATTATAGTACATGAATCCGCAATTCTTTTAAAATCAGAAAGGGAAAAATCCCATCTTGTCTCAATTAGTCGTGATGCTTCCAGGATAAGAGCGATAACGATGCCAAAAAACCAGAATCCGGTTTGCCATGCCCAGATAGCCAGGGTAGCGGCCGTCAGCAGAGGAGGAGTTTTCACAACTGCGAAAATCCTTCCTGGATTTTGCCGGTCACAAGGCGGATTATTTCCAGACCTGGTCCGGCTTTAATCATATCACCGGGAAAAGGCATATTTTCGTCTTCGATAAGAATTACTTTCAAAGAAACTCCCAGTCCATTCAGCTTTTCGATAAAAGCCTGCCTTTCTTTGTCCCATCCGATAAGGACGCAAATGCATCCTGAGAGCATGTGAACTCTTGAAAACACCTGGGGAGGCAGGGTGGAAAATGGTTTATCCGTACAGGGCCGAACCGCTGCCAGAAGTTCGAGGGTCTGACTTGTATTGCCCAGTCCCCTTCCGGAAGTGAAACAATAGGCTTTAGTTCCGATGAACATAAGATCCAGAAGGGATTCGCGGGTTCTGACAGTACATGCAAAAGATGCTGCCACAGACACAGCTTCTTCGAATACCTCATGCTGTTTTTTTTCAGTGAAGGTATCCAGTACAAGCGCATGGCGAACAAAAAATTCTTTCTGATATTCCTTTACAACAGGTTTTCCTGTTTTTGCCCAGCTTCTCCAATGTATTCTGTGCAGAGGATCTCCTGGCCGATAATCTCTTAAAGAAACGAATTCTTCCGACTCTCCGACCGATTCTGTTAATGCCATGCCTCCAGACTGGTGTTTGCGTGTACCCGGAAGATCTATTGGCGGTAGCTTATATCGTTTCGGAAGAATCATTATTGAATTTGGAGCGACAATAGTTTTTACTGCTCTGAAAAGACCAAGTGGATCAGGACAGATGATATTCATTTCAGTTAAATTCAACCTGCCTCTGCGACACGGAACTACCTCTACCTTTATTTCTGTACTTATGCCGGGAATCAGGGTATCGACAGGGCGTTTTTTATATTCATCTTCTGGAAGAAGATATTGTTTTTTTTCGATCAGCCATTTCCATCTGTGATATTTCATAATCCGGTCAAACAGATTTCTGCTTTTTTCATATGGTTCTTCAATCGTTTTAAAGGATTCGAAATCAGGGCGGGGATCTTTTTGTCTGTCAAAAAGGTAAAGCCCTTTTTGAACCTGTCTGCCTTGATTTTCAATCACGACTCGGTAAACAAGAGGACTTTGTGCAGTACCGAATTTCGGAAGAATACGATTTACGCTAAATCTGCCCCGGAAAAAAATGCTGCAAACAATTGAAATTGTGACAATGGATAGAAGGAAAGTGAATACCTGGTATGCAAGCGTCTGGCGGGTATCTATTCCAATGACAGCAGACGCTGCAACTCCGATTAATACGAAAAGTCCCGGTTTTGAAAAATGCAGCAAAAACCAGCGGATCACAGAATAAAATGCTCTATAGTTTAAATATAATAGGTATTTCATCTTCAGGCAGGCACTGGTATCTGTTTTAAAATATCTTCCACAATATCTTTTGGAGTCTGTCCTGAAAAACGGGCATGAGGGTCCATTACCATTCGATGGGCCATTACAGGAACAGCCAATTGTTGAATGTGTTCCGGGATAACATAATCAAGTTTTTCGAACAGGGCAAATGCCTGACAACATTTCATAAGGGCCAGAGATGCCCTTGGGGAAGCGCCGAGTTCAACACCGGGCGCTGTTCTGGAAGCCCTGACAATATCGATAATATATCGTTTGACCGCATCGCTTACGGTTATTTTTTTTACATGATCCTGAAGCAGGGCTGCTTCCTCTTTTGTGACACAGGAAGAAATATTTTCTATAGGATGCGTCTCCTGCTGGTCTGAAAGAATGGCAGTTTCCTGTTCAGGAGATATATATCCAAGGCTGAATTTGAGTGCAAAACGGTCCATCTGAGCTTCAGGAAGAGGATACGTGCCGCTTGATTCTACAGGATTTTGCGTGGCAATGACAAAAAAAAGATTTTCTAAAGTCCAAAGCTTTCCGTCTGTGCTGACCTGGGACTCGGCCATTGATTCGAGCAGGGCAGACTGGGTTCTTGGTGAAGCACGGTTTACCTCATCGGCCAGAAGAATATTAGTGAAAATAGGCCCTTTATGAAAGCTAAATTTTTCTTTGTTCTGATCGTAAATCGAAACGCCCAGAATATCTGAAGGCAGAAGATCCGGGGTGAACTGAACTCGTGTAAAATTTGCGTCCACGGATTTGGCAAGAGCCTTGGCAAGAGTGGTTTTACCAGTGCCTGGAAAATCTTCGAGAAGAACGTGGCCGCCTGCTGCAAAGGCTGATAGAAGTTTCTTAACGGCTTTTTCCTGGCCTCTTATTACCCTGTGAATGTTGTCACTGATTTTTTGATAAATAGCAATAGGTCTTTCGTTGTTTTCAGGCATATTTTTTTCCGTCAGTTAGCGATTTTTTGTAAATCGGTTTCGTAAGGTTTTGACAAAAGCTTTGTTGGCCCTGGCAGAAACCATTTCAAGCGGGGAAATTCCTCGTTTGTGTGCCATATAAAATGCCCATGCCAGAGCAAGTGATGTAATGAGAATATTGGGCCAGGCATTCAATTTCCACTGACCCTGCCAGCTCAAGCTGCACGAATCCGAAAATGGCAGAAGGTAAGGAATCGGCCATTGATATCCATCAGGCCCCCTTGCTCCGATAATATCTCCTGCCAGATGAAGATGAACGCTTATAAAGGCCAGGATACTGCATCGCAATTTCTGTCTTGCCAGAAAACATGCGGCAATGGCGACAAAAACGGCAAAACCTATATTATGAGTGAGAAGATGATGGTAATCAGACCACCATCGAAGAGGAGTATCCCAGTTCTGTGTCAGTTTTTCAGCAATGATTCCAATGCCGTCAATATCGGGTATCACACCTGAAACAGTTACAATGGCCCTCTCCCTCCTGTCAAGGGTGACACTCCCTGCAAGAGTCCAGCCTATCAGAAAATGAGTTATCGGGTTCATGGATAATAAATCTCTTTTTTTATTTTTTTTGTCCAGCAGTTCTCCGCATCCTTCATTTCATCTACCAAATTTTGATATTTTACTCAAGCAGAAAAACGATGATTAATTTTTCAGGATTCATCTCACGCCTGTGCATTGTGTATAAATATCCGGGCAAAATGATGATCATGACCGAAAGTCTCATGTTGACATGTTTTCAGGCAGAATATATATAACGATTTATTATATTTCAATAATATATAAGTATAACAGATTGTTCAAC
>JAUCGE010000284.1 GCA_030377965.1 Desulfobacterales bacterium HSG16 | reverse complement strand
ACCGCAAATAAACATAAAGGCAGGGATTTGTCCCTGCCGTTTTTAAAAAAAAATTAATTTGTATTCTCAGATAAAATATGCCACAGAGATTGCATCATGAAAAAACAAGCTAAAAAATTTTTATTCATAACTTTTCTAATTGGATTCATGACACAGATCATGATCCTGTTTCCTTTTGCTGCACAATCCGCATCAAAAAAAGTTCTGGATCAGACAGGCAGAACCATAACAGTTCCGGTTGCACCAGAACGTATTGTAGCGTTAGCCCCCAGCATTACGGAAATCATTTTTGCATTGGGTAAAAAAGACTTGCTTAAAGGTGTGACCGTATTCAGTGATTACCCTCTGGAAGCTGCAAAAAAATTTAAGGTTGGGACATATATACGCCTGGATCTGGAAAGAATCGTATCTTTATCACCTGATTTATGTATAGCGATCAAGGACGGCAACCCTTTGGAAACAGTCCAGCGCCTTGAAAAACTCAATATTCCGGTATATGCCGTAAACCCCAGATCTCTTGAGTCTGTTATGGATGCCATTCTTGGTATCGGAAAACTTGTAAACGCACAACCGGTGGCAGAAAAAATTGTCCGAAAGATGAAACACAGGATTGACCTGATAAAAAAACAGGTGGAAAAAATCGAAAATCGGCCTAAAGTTTTCTTTCAGATCGGAGTCAGCCCAATTGTTGCCGCAGGAGATGCCACTTTTATCCATGAATTGATTACAGTTGCGGGTGGAAACAATCTTTCCAAAGGCCCGACACCCTATCCGCGATTTAACAGGGAGCAGGTTCTGGCACTCTCTCCTGATATTCTGCTCATCACCTCAATGGCAAGAAACGAAGTCTTTGAACAGGTGAAAGCCGAGTGGGAACGCTGGCCGAAAATACCTGCTGTAAAAAACGGCAGGATTCATATCCTTGATTCGAATGTCCTGGATCGGCCCGGCCCGCGAATGGTTGAAGGACTCGAACTTCTTTTTTCTGTCATCCATCCGAAAACCGCAGATCAAGGCAGACATTAACGAAAAAATGCCAAATCTTTTAAAACGAATACTGCTGGTCTCATTTTTTCTTTCCATAATCCTGCTTTTTGCCGTTTTTCTTGGTCTTCTGGCAGGTTCCACGAAAATCGACCCGGCAGATGTCATACGAATTTTATTTAACCGGGGGGATTCCACACCAGACAGCATAATCTGGCATATTCGATTTCCCAGGGTAATTCTTGCAGCCCTTGTTGGCGCAACTCTTTCTCTGGGCGGACTCGTGTTTCAGGCCATATTGAGAAACCCTTTGGCAGAACCCTATATTCTTGGAATATCCGGTGGATCGGCTATAGGCGCTATAATTGGTATTCTTATGGGATTTGCACGATTTCCAGGTGTTTTCTTCTGTGCATTTGCAGGCAGCATGACCACTTTGGTATTCGTACTTTTCATGGGATCGGGAGGAGCTTATTTAAAAAAGGATTCTCTGCTTTTATCCGGAGTCATACTCAATGCATTCTGTTCTGCTATCATCACTTTTCTTATTTCCATGTCTCACGATCACAAAATTCACAATATTCTTTTCTGGCTCATGGGAGATTTATCTCTGGCTGATATGCGCCAGGCCGGGATACTCCTGCTTCTTGTTTTTCCCTGTTTTATCATGATTTTTCGATTTTCCAACTCTATGAATCTGCTTGTTATGGGAAAGGAGCTGGCCAGAACAATGGGTGTCAACACCACCTTGATCACTTTAAGTCTTCTTGTCACCACTTCATTGATGGTCAGTGCCACGGTTTCCTATTGCGGCCTGTTAGGATTTGTGGGCCTTGTCATGCCTCACCTGCTGCGAATGATTTTGGGGCCGGATCATCGCGTACTCGTACCTGCCTGTATAATAGGAGGAGGTTCGTATATGATTATATGCGACCTGCTGGCAAGAACCATTCCGGAACAGGGAGAAATACCCACTGGCGTTATAACCGCAATGATAGGCGCTCCCCTGTTTATCTTTCTGCTTAAAAGGTCAAGAAAATGAAGGTCGCTGTGGATATAAAAAATCTGACTCAGGATTACGATTCTGTTGTCGTTTTAAACGATCTTTCTTTTTCCGTCATGAAAGGAGAGTTTTTTATATTGATCGGACCCAATGGTTCCGGCAAGACTACTTTGATGAAAACCATGGCTGGAATCTTGAAGCTGCGTAAGGGGACATTGGAGATAATGGGCAGGCCCATTGGCAGTTTCAAGCAAAAGGAACTGGCGCGTCATCTGGCGTTCGTTCCCCAGCAGCTTCCGGAAGATATACCTTTCTCTGTTATGGAAGTGTTGCTTATGGGCAGATTTCCCCACCTGGGTCTGCTCGGATTGGAAGGCAAAGATGATATGGATATAGTTGAAAACGCCATGAAATTTACCAATACATCCCATCTTTCGATGCGTCGTCTGAGCCAGTTGAGCGGGGGCGAGCTTCAGCGGGTCTATATTGCAAGAGCCTTGTGCCAGGAACCTGATATCATCCTTTTGGACGAACCGACCGCGTTTTTGGATCTTGCACATCAGATCCAGATCATGGATCTTCTGGAAAACTTGAAAAAAGAAAAAGGAGTTACTGTTATTATGGTTTCCCATGATGTTAACCTTGCTGCCATGTATGGTGACAGGCTGATTTTGATGAAAGACGGGGGTGCTGTAAAACAGGGGATGCCGGAGGAAGTGCTTACCTTTTCCGCCCTGGAAAAAACCTATGGATGTGTGCTGCTGGTAGACAAGAGTTCTTTGGGAAAATTTCCCAGGGTCACACCGGTTCCAAAAAAATTTATCAATATGATCGACAGGCAAAAATCAGGCATGTCATAAAACTTGAACAGGACGGATGGAAAGCCGGGAAATTAAGATGGGCATGGACCCTTTTTTGGACGACTGATCTCTGATCTGGAAAAATGCTCAATAAAATCGGCAAGGATATCGGTAAAACCACAAGATGGGGTGTGCATTCATATGAAACGAGGCAGGAGCAAATATTTACCTGACAAGTATTGCCATACTTTTGAGCGTGGCAACCGTAAAAAAAATGGATTTTTCCGGGCAACAGAAAAAAGAGCTTACAAGCCCGAATCTGTCCAAAAAAAAATCTGGAGATGAACAATGCAGAAAGAAGAATTCGATTTCTGGCAGGAACATTCACTGACTTTTCTTGAAATGGCTTTTACTACAGACAGGCAGGAAAAAATGGCCGGTCCTGACGGACACGGAAAAAAAACCGGCGATTGCGGCGATACGGTGGAATTTTTCGTGATACTGGACAATGACCGTATAAAAACAATGTCATACATGTTAGACGGCTGCATGCATACCAATGCCTGTGCAAATACGATAATCAAAATGGCTGAAGGAAAATCTTTGAATCAGGTATGGGAGATCACCCCGGAGACAGTGGCCGATTATCTTCAAACTCTCCCGGAAGATCATTTTCATTGTGCGGAACTTGCTGTCGGCGCTCTTTACCTCGCTCTCTCCGATTGTCGAGAAAATAGTAATATGCCCTGGAAAAAACTTTACAAATAAATTTTGCAAAAAAATAATCAAATAGATAGGATTTAAGATGAGTTTTTCAGATTTTTTTTCAAATCAGGCAAGAAAACCGTCGGGAATATTTGGTCGCTTCTTTATGTCGCATGTATTTGAAAAGGGCAATGCCGAGTTAAATGCTTTTGTCAAAGAAATGTTATCCATCCAAGACAATGAGGGTGTGTACCACCTGCCCCAGCGACGGTTGCTCTGTAATCGTTTGAATTAAAACAAAATATAATCTTTTTGACAAGTGTTTGCAAGTGTTGTATCTTGACTCTTGCAAATTGCGTGATTTTTCAGA
>JAUCGE010000283.1 GCA_030377965.1 Desulfobacterales bacterium HSG16 | reverse complement strand
TTACCTTACTTTTTTAGAAACAATAAAAAATTAAAGGAAAGGGAAAAAATGAGCAGTCAAAATATAAGACATATGCAGAAAAATCAGAAGGGCATCATCGCAGCCATAACAGCCAAAGGTGAAATGGGACGCCGTATTCGGGACATGGGACTGGTACCCGGAACACAGTTCGAGGTCATGGGGCGAGCGCCTTTATACGATCCTGTGGCTTTGAGACTCATGGGTTTTACGCTCACGCTCAGAAACAAAGAGGCAAATTATATTCAGGTAGAGGTGGAAAAATAATGGGAGCAACCATAGCCCTGGCGGGGAACCCGAATTCGGGAAAAACGACTCTTTTCAATGCACTGACCGGAGCCAGACAGCATGTGGGCAATTATCCTGGCGTAACCGTCGAAAAAAAAGAAGGATTTTATAAAAAAGAAGGACACAATGTTCATATCGTAGATTTGCCCGGAACCTATTCTCTTACTGCCTATTCCCAGGAAGAGATTGTTGCCAGAAATTTTATCATAGATGAAAAACCCGGAGTTATTGTAAACATCGTTGATGCCTCCAACCTGGAACGCAATCTATACCTGACTCTCCAGTTTCTGGAGATGGGTATTCCGGTCTGCATAGCGCTGAATATGATGGATGTAGCTGAAAAGCGCGGACTTACAATCAATGCAGAAAAATTGTCGGAACTGCTCGGAACTCCCGTAATTCCGACAGTGGCACGCAACGGTATGGGAAAAAAAGAATTGATGGATGCTGCGGTCAATTCTGTCATAAAAAAAGGGATGGAACCACTTCAAATTTCCTATGGTACAGATATCGACGAAGCACTGATCAGTATGGTCAGGGAAATCAAGACAAATCATTTTTTGACAGATCAATATCAGCCGCGATGGGTGGCCCTGAAGTATCTTGAAAACGATGAGCAGATCGTATCAGCAGGAAGAAAGACAGACCCTGTATTGTCTGAAAAGCTTTGCCAGATGGTTGAAAAAGTTGCATCTCATCTGAATGATTCCCTGAGTACCTGGCCAGAAGCCGTTATTGCGGATCAACGCTACGGATATATCCGAACCCTTGTCCGTAAAGGTATCATCCAATACCCGGATAATCGTTATCGGCTTGAATTTTCCGACCATATGGATAAAATCCTGACCCATCGATTCTTCGGACCGGTTATCATGCTTGCCGTACTCATGACATTGTACCAGTTTATATTTACCTACAGCGAAATTCCAATAGCATGGGTGGAGAGCTTGTTCGGATGGTTCGCCGATCTGGCCAGGACTTATATTCCAGACGGTCTGCTCCAGTCTCTGATAATTTCCGGCGTTATTGACGGTGTAGGCGGTGTTCTTGGTTTTGTTCCCCTCATCATGTTCATGTTTTTCGGCATTTCATTTTTGGAAGATACAGGTTATCTGGCCAGGGTAGCCTTCATGCTCGACCGGGTATTCCGTATTTTCGGGTTACACGGCAGTTCCGTAATGGCTTTTATCGTTTCCGGTGGAATCGCCGGAGGATGTGCCGTGCCTGGCATTATGGCAACGCGAACCCTCAAATCGCCCAGGGAACGCCTGGCAACTCTCCTTACTGTTCCTTTTATGAACTGCGGCGCGAAACTGCCGGTATTTATCCTGCTGACAGCCGCTTTTTTTGCAAATCACGAAGCAGCAGTCATGTTCGGTATAACGATCTTTTCCTGGATCGGTGCGCTGCTGGTGGCAAAATTTCTCCGCCTGACAGTTATAAAAGGAGAATCCACTCCTTTTGTCATGGAACTCCCCCCATATCGGCTTCCCACGGTAAAAGGCATTTGTATCCATACATGGGAACGTACCTGGCAGTATCTCAAAAAGGCCGGTACTGTGATACTTGGCATATCTATCGTTCTGTGGGCAATGATGACTTTTCCAGGTCTTCCTGAATCCCAAATTGTAAAATTCGACAGACAGCGGGAAGGCTTAAAAGCAGAATTTTCATCCTCTGCAGCTATGGAACTGGAAAATGCAGCGAATGATAAAAAACTTTCCGAAAATGCGCTGGTTTTGAAAAAATCTCTCAGTGAAATTGACAGAACAGAGTCTGAGACAGTTCTGCGGTATTCTCTGGCCGGCCGAATAGGAAGCCGTATGGAATTTTTCAGCAAATGGGCAGGGTTTGACTGGAGGACAAATATAGCGCTGGTGAGCGGGTTTGCAGCAAAAGAAGTTGTAGTATCCACCCTTGGCACGATATATTCTCTGGGAGAAGTCGATCCAGAAGAAAGCGGGTCTCTTTCGCAGAAGCTTGCGTCCGCCCCCGGCTGGAGTCCGCTTGTTGCCTTGAGCCTGATCGTGTTCACCATTTTTTATGCCCCCTGTTTTGTTTCCGTGGTCTGTATCGCCAAAGAGGCCGGTTCCTGGAAATGGGGCGCTTTTTCCGTAGCATTCAATACCATACTGGCGTTTACCCTGGCCGTACTGGTGTTTCAAATCGGGACAGCACTAGGGTATTGAGGAGATGATTATGGAATTATTTATCGTGATTACAATTGTCGGGGCAGCCGTTGCCTATCTTGCCAACACCTTTTATAAAAGTTTTAAACCAGGTAAATCAAGTAGCTGCGGTTGCAGTGGATGTTCCTGTGATACCTGTCCTGCCCAGTCATCTGAAAAGATCTGTGATTCAATAGAATCCTGAGAAATTTTCATACAACCTTCGAGGTTTTCAAAACCTCGGAGGTCTGATTTCTCACGTTCTCTTCTCAATGCGTTTCTTGATTTTGTGCCGCCTTTTTTCGATTTTTTCATATTTTTTTAGCCCTGTTTTTATCTGTATTCGAGTTTGCATTTTTTTTAAAGATATGTAAATTATGATCCACAGAGGGGAGGGCATTATAATGAAAAAAAAATCAAAACTGCCAGTCAGCCTCTCGTCATTTATGTTTTTAAACGCAAGGGATCAGGAGTACAAAATGCGGAGTTTCTCATCATATGGCCCGATTAATACAAAACTGCATTACTATGCGCCAAGAGAGGAATTAGTAAATCGAGTACATATAAAATTGATCGGAGCAAATCCAGAAGAGGGTGGACACTACATTACAGTGTGTGGGCCGAGGCAGACCGGAAAAACCTGGGCTATGCAGCAAATTCTTTTCAGGTTGCAGAATGATAACAAGTTCGATGTACTCATGATTCCGCTGGAACATCTCAAAATGGAAGACGATATCGGAAATATATTGAATTCCATCGGAAAACGAATTGCAGAGGGATTGAATGTAAAAATCAGCAGAACAGATACACCTGAAGAGTTTGAACGGATCTTTAGAAATGGAGTTCTCACTAAACCTCTTGTTTTGATTCTTGATGAATTTGACGCACTGGCCGAAGATGCTGTCAGCACTTTGGCTGGAATATTCAGAAACATTTACAATATCAGACAATATCAATTGAATGAAACAAGCGGTGAAAAAGATTATCTTCTGCACGGCCTCGCTTTATTGGGTGTCAGGAGCGTTCTGGGAATAGAAAATGCTAAAGGTTCGCCATTTAATGTGCAGAGAAGCATGCATATTCCAAATCTTGAATTCACTGAAGTTGCAGGTATGTTTAAGTGGTATGAAAAAGAGAGCGGACAACAGATAAAACAGGAAGTGATAGAGCGTGTTTTCTACGAAACAGCAGGACAGCCCGGGCTTACCTGCTGGTTTGCCGAATTGCTTACCGATGGTTTTGAAGAGATTCAAGTGGATAAGAATAAACTTGTCGATATGAATTATTTTGAAGAGTCATATGCCGCTGCTGTTTCCATCCTTCCTAATAACAATATCTTGAATATAATAAGCAAAGCTAAAAAGAAACCATACATGAAAACTGTACTGGAA
>JAUCGE010000282.1 GCA_030377965.1 Desulfobacterales bacterium HSG16 | reverse complement strand
AGTTTCGGGTTTGCGTCAAAATGCCTCTGCCCTTTAAATGATTTTGATCCGGCAAGGGTAGCGGCATCGGATATTGTAACTCGCTACTATAGCAGAGAAATTCATAAATCAGCCTTTACTCTGCCTCCGTTTATGTCGAAAGATTTAAACGGCCTTATTGACACCATTCCAGAACAATAAAGGAAAACTATGAAACAAGACAGACTGATCACAGATTTGACCGAAATCGAGTTTATCATTTCACAAGCCAAAGTCTGCCGTCTGGCAATGACTGACGGTGAATATCCATACATTGTCCCTCTTTGTTTCGGATACCGGGACGGCTCCCTGTTTTTTCATTCATCCAATAAGGGATTGAAGCTTGATATATTACGAAAAAACAACAAAGTATGTTTCGAGTTTGATATCATTCAGGAAGTCCGATCCAACGATAAAGTCTGTAAATGGGACATGCCTTACCAGAGCGTTGTCGGCCTTGGACATGCCTTTTTCATTGAGTCTCCCGAAGAAAAGAAAAAAGCGCTCGATATAATCGTGCAGCAATACGGAGGCGAAGCACCTGACAAGTATTCTGAAAACGCTGTAGCCAGAACCTGTATCATACATGTCAAAGTTGATCATATGACCGCAAGAAGATCGAAATAAGTACCTGTACAGAAAATATTTAACATGATCAACGCAACTGCCGGGAGATAAATCTCCCGGCTGAGTCATCCAAAGCACCCTGAAGGGCGCTATTGCAGCCGGGTTTACCCGGCTTTAAAAAATTCAGCCCGGAGATTCATCTCCGGGCTGCGTATGCATGAGCATACGGATGAAATGTCAAAACTTATGTACAGTACTTAGGAGCGCGGCAGGATGAACCACTTCATGTTGATGGAACCAACGAATCAGACCTTTCAGGAACTGACTGGTAATGGTGTGAAATATACCGTTCCCAGGTTTCAAAGAGATTATGCCTGGAGCCAGGAACAATGGGAAGATTTGTGGGCGGATATCGAGACTCTGGCGGCGGATGAATTTCATTATATGGGGTATATCGTGCTGCAAAGAAAAGGGCATCATGATTTCGAAGTGATAGATGGCCAGCAGAGGCTGGTCACTCTGTCACTGGTTGTATTGGCGGCGATGAAACAAATCAGGAACCTGGCCCAAAAAGGCATGGAAGAGCAGGAGAACGAAGAACGTTTGAAGGTATTGACAGACCGGTTTGTTGGTGCCAAAAATCCTGTTTCCCTGAAAGTTGACAATAAATTATCCCTGAACCGAAACAACGGCACACATTTCAAATCGATCTGCTCTAATCTTGAAGCACCAAACAAACGCGGGTTGACACAGACGAACAAACTTCTGCATAAGGCGTTTCAATTTTTTTCTGGTAAAAGTATGGGAGATACCGGAGTTGCGATTGCGGAATTTATCGAAAGACTGGCCTCCGGCATGGTTTTTACAAAAATTGTGGTTCAAGATGATCTAAACGCTTACAAGGTGTTTGAGACTTTGAACGCAAGAGGCGTGCAGTTATCCACTCCTGATTTGTTGAAAAATTATATATTTTCTGTCGTTACAAAAAATGATGATGTTTCGAATGAAGATCTGAACGATCTGGATGAAAACTGGGCTGAAATCATATCCCAGTTGGGTGAAAACAATTTTACGGATTTCATTCGTTATCATCATAATTTTCAATCCAGGTCGGTCACGAAAAAAAAGCTTTTTGAATCCGTGAGAAAACTGACCTGTACGCCAAAAAATGCCTATGCTTATTTGCACTCCTTGACAGACTACGCCCCGGTTTATGCCTCCCTGTTAAATCCCCATGATGAATGGTGGGCAAATCAGGGGCAGGCTTATCGTTCTGTTAAAAAATATCTGGAAGGTTTTGGTCTGTTCAATATCAAACAACCTTTCACTATTTTGATGGCTGCCTTCAAAAAAATGTCCGGTGAAGAGTTTGTCAAACTGGCAAGGTATCTGTATGTTTTATCGATTCGGTACAATGTGGTCTGTCATCATTCACCGAACGAACAGGAAAAGCTCTATAACCAGATAGCGATGAAAGTTTTCCGTAGTGATTATGTCAGAGCCAGCCACGTAAAAAATGGTGACGAATTCAAGAAATTGTATCCAGATGACAATACTTTTTCCAATGCGTTCGATTTTTATAAGATGCCAAGCCGCAGGTCTTCCAAAAAAATCAGGTTTTTACTGTCTGAAATAGAATCCTGTCTGGGGAATCCTTCAGATTACACTAAAACAACGTTGGAGCATATCTGCCCTTATCATCCCGAACAGAACTGGCATGAATATTTTGGATCGGGGGTAAACGATATCCAGGATCGACTGGGCAATGTCATTCTGCTCGAAAAAGATGAACTGAAAAGGGAAAATTTTGAAAAAAAGAAAGAATTTTATCGGCAAAGTTCTTTCCGTTTAGCCCAAAAAATTGCGGAATATGATAAATGGAATCTGCAAAATTTGAACGATTATCAAACATGGCTTGCCGGGCAGGCTGTCAATACCTGGAAGGTTAGCTGAAAAATGCTGGAATCAATTACCATCAAAAATTTTAAGGCTTTGAAAGATGTAGAGCTGATCCTGAGCAATCTGACAGTTATTGCCGGGATTAACAACAGTGGTAAATCATCTCTTATCCAGATTTTATTATTGATACGGCAGTCTTTTGAACAAAACACCCTGGCAAAAGACGGGCTTTTGCTCAATGGCCGCTTCATTAATATCGGAAATGGCAGAGACGCTTTGTCCATTGATGCTGAAAATGACGCATTTTTTGTCTCCCTGCACTGGGAAAATAAAGAGCGGTTGGAGTTGGAATTTGCCTGTAGAAATAAATCTAATCTGCAACCGTTGAAACGTATCGAGCCGGAAAAATTTAATCAGGCAAATATTCTTTTTGCCCCTCGCATTCAATATCTGGCTGCCCAGAGAACAGATTCCAAAGACGTTTTTCCTGTTTCTGACTACGACATCAACACCCTGCATTCACTTGGCAATCATGGTCAATATACAGCGCATTTTATAGCCGAATATGGTGCTAAACCGCTGAAAAACTCGGACCTGCAACATGAAAAGGCGCGAAGTAAAACGCTCCTTGCAAATATTGATGCCTGGCTGTCTGAAATATCTCCAGGCGTAAAGGTGACAGCCAATGTCATTCCTGAGATCAATCAGGCAAGCCTTTTATATGAATTTGCAACATCTTATGGATACACTGAAAAATTCAGACCGGTAAATGTTGGTTTTGGCCTGACATATATCCTGCCTGTAGTGACGGCCATCCTTGCCTCAAAGCCGGGTGATCTTATCATTATTGAAAATCCGGAAGCTCATTTACATCCTGCCGGGCAATCAGCAATAGCCGCTCTTATCTGCCTGGCAGCCCAAAGCGGGGTGCAGCTTATCATTGAGACACATAGCGACCATTTCCTCAACGGCGTTCGGGTTGAAGTCAAAAACAATAAAATTTCTCCAGAAAATGTGTCCCTGTTTTACTTCTCACGGGATGCTGACAGTAAGGAACACGCTATTGAAATCACACAGCCTTTTATCAATGCGGATGGTAAAATTGATGAATGGCCCAAAGGGTTTCTTGATGAATGGGATAATAATCTGAACAAATTATTGGATTTCTGATGGACTATCTTATTCTGAATGAAGAGTCTCTTCCGTTTGCATCACAGATTGAATGCGATAATAACCTGTTGTCTTTTCTTCGTATTGTAGCAGCCGCCTTTGACAACAGATTTGAAGCTGTTCGGGTAAGCGCCGCATTTGACCCCGGATGGTATCAAATTTCTTTGGCTGATAATTATTATCTGCGTAACTGGCTTGAAAAGCAGGACAGAACATACCGAAGCAGGATCAAATCCTTATTACAGACAATAC
>JAUCGE010000281.1 GCA_030377965.1 Desulfobacterales bacterium HSG16 | reverse complement strand
AATTACATATTGTACGTGAGCAATTTGAAAATATTCGGAAAAATGCGATTGTGCCAGAAGAGTCAAAGGAACAATAATACATTTTTCAAGAATCAGGGCAATAATCAATGAAATTGCTTCCGGGGAATAGTCTCCTGTTACAGCGACCACAGACCCTTGAGCAATACCATAAGTCTTTAATTTTTCCTGCCAGTTTTCGATGGATCTATTGATGTCTGCATATGAAAATGAACATCCATTATGGATGATTGCATCTTTATATGCATCTTCTTTCAATTTTTCCATAAGATGTTTTACAGGCATGTAACGTTCTCCACATTATTTTAATGTAATAGACTATGCAGGGGCGAGTTTGGAACCCGCCCCTGCATTGTGGGAAAAATTTTGCACGTCAATTATGACAATGCTTGTTTTTTAATGGAGCAGTTATTATGGTTCATGACTCTGTCCCGCTTGGGTTCCTGAATATGTTCCGAGCAGAATATCCATTGCATAATTGAGAACCAATTTTTGGGCATCGCCGTATGATCCAGGAATCATCCTGGTGATGATCGCAACAACTGATGTCTTGATATCCAAATTATAAAACATGGCTGTGTCATATCCCGGAATTTGTCCCCTGTGGCCTAAAAGATTTGCACTAGTATCTTTTGTAATACCGTAACCATAATATAGAGAGGACGTGTCTGACAGTCTGAACATGTCGTTGAACAGATTTGCCTGGTGGAATTCATCGAACAGCTTTCCTTCTGCTATGGCTTTAATCCATTTGGTGAGATCCGATGGAGTGGAAATAATATTTCCGGAAGACCATGTTAAAGATGGTTCAAACGAAGTAATATCAACAAGTATATTCGCTACACCCAGGTTGTTCCCTGTTGCGTTATCCATGTCAAAATACCCGTGGGCGTACTTACCTGGAAAACCGAGATCCCCTGTTTTGGGAACGTTCGTAAATCTCAGACCGAGCGGTTCTATGAATCGCCTGTGAACTTCTTCTTCATATGTATTCCCGGTCACCGCTTCTATTATCATTCCCAACAGGACATAATTTGTATTCGAGTAATGCCATTCCAAGTTTTCGGGATAAGACAAGGGATCGTTATTTGCGCCAATTTCGACCAGCGCCTCTGGAGTCATCTGCCTTTCCGTATAGAAAAATAATTTCCATTGCATTTCAAGCTGGCTTGTAAAATTGTATAAACCAGTTGTGTGATGTAAAAGTCTGCGAATCGTCATTTTCCTTGAGTCATAGCCGGTATATGTGCCTGATGCCTCTTCTTCGGGGGTGGGATAAGGCACTATACCTGGAAGCCAGTCTTCCAGGGTGTCGTCCATACTGAGTTTGCCTTCTTGTACCAGTTGAGAGACAGCCATGCCAGTGAACGTCTTAGTGACGCTGCCCACACGTACTCTTGCATACCTGTCTATTTTCTCGTTGGTCTCTATATTGGCAACTCCACTTGTTCTGATCCATTCATTTCCTGACGGAGTTAATATAGCTATCATTACGCCTGGGTAAATATTTTTGTCCAGGCCATCTATAAGTTCACGCAGTTCCACATCAATCTCGGACCCGGGAACATCAAGCAATGTGAGCCTGAAATGCTGCTGTGCATCAGATGCCGATACAACGTCCCGTTGGTCTGAAAAAATCTTATCGATAAGGAGTTTTGCTTCATATTCAAAATCCTCCGGTTCCAGGCTGAAATCGATATATTTATCGTTGCCTGCACCTTTGGGAATAGTGATCCCGTTATCCGGATTTTTGTCCTCATCAAGGCTTTGAAGAAACCTTGCCATATTGGTGACAGTCGTATTTTTGTAAGTATCAGCTCCTGTAACAAGGTCCAAAGGTGTCATCTCAGGATTGGCCGGGGCCGTACCCAGGACAATATTTCCGATTCTGAAGGTGACTTTTTTACCAACTTCATACGAGAATGTTCCGTGTTCGTCAGTGATACCGAATTGATCGCCAGACTCGTATTCCAGGCCCTGAACGGCACTATCCAGAAATACCCCCTGTCTTATTACGGAAGTATCTGTAACTGAGCTGTAACTCGTTCCATCTCTGCCGTTTTCACCTTTTTTACCATCATCAGCACAGCCTGATATGAAAAACATCATGGATGTTATAATGATAGGGCAAAAAAACTCAAAAAAAAGATATCGTTTATTCTTCATTTATCTATCTCCTTTATGCCCCTGTTTGATCAAGAAGGATGGCCAGAGCTTCTAAAAGAATGGCGTTTTGAATATTGCCTCCTCCAGGAAAAGTTCTGTTTGCACTTATGGCTATGGCAGTATGGGTTCCTTTGTGATATTGCATGGCATTACCATACCCTATAATCTGTCCCCTGTGTCCGACGATATCGTAAACTGGGTCTGCCACAAGACCGAAACCGTATTTTATAGACGCATTTTCAATAGGATACATGTCTGTCATAATAATATTTTGATGATTTGTATCCAGAAGTTTTCCTTCTGCAATAGCCCTGACCCATTGGGTTAAATCTGCTGGTGTGGAGATCATATTTCCTGATGACCACGTAAAAGAAGCATCAAGTACGGAGTATTCAACTATAGCGTTTTCCTGACCAAATACTCCACCAGTGTCTTCATACATATCTATGTATCCATATGTATATGTACCAGGAATAACTGCTGTTCCTGTATCAGGGACAATAGTATCGGTAAGTTCCAGAGGTTCGATAAATCTTCGTCTGATTTCGGATTCCCACGAATTTCCGGTCGCCTTTTCAATTATCATTCCTAGAAGCACATAATTCGTATTCGAATAATGGAATTTCGGATTTTCAGGATAAGACGATGGAGGATTGCTTACTGCCCATTCCACCAGTTCATCTGGTGTGATCTGTGTTTCAGGAGCAGTATAGTAAGGCATAAGAAATCTCATGTCATTCGTAAAATTGAATAATCCAGACGTATGATGTAAAAGATCGCTAATTGTGATATTGTTTGCATTGTATCCTGTATATTCTCCGGATGCAGCTTCTTCATCAGTCGGAGATGGAACAATTCCCGGCAGCCAGCTTTCCAGTGAGTCATTTATGTTAAGCAACCCTTCCTGAACAAGCTGGGCAGTAGCCATCCCTGTAAAAGATTTGGTGACACTTCCTGAACGAAATTTTGAACCGATTGTCAAACTCGTATTGTTTATTATATCCGATACACCGCTTCGCCCTGTCCATTCGAGTCCGTCGGGTGTCGTGATAACCATTACCACTCCTGGTATCTCATAGGTTTGAATTTTTTCATTGAGCAATTCTCGGATTTCCGCATCTATAGTTGAACCAGGAATGTTTAGCAGTGTAAGCCTGAAATGCTGTTGTGCATCTTCTGTTGATACCAGATCCCGTTCGTTTGAAAATATTCTATCTATAATAGCTTCGGCAGAGGCTGCAAAATCTGCCTCTGACAGTGAAAAATCAAGAGTTTCATTATTTCCGATACCATTTTCAATGACGATGCCGTTATCAGGATTGGAGTCATCATCAATGGTCTGAAGAAATCTCAGAATATTCGTGACTGTGGTATTTTTGTAGTCCGATGCTCCGGGTACCAGATCCAAAGGTGTCATCGTCGCTTTGACAGGTATGTCGCTGCCTATGACAATATCACCGATTTTAAATGTGATTTTTCCACCTTCTTCATAAATGAACATGCCGCCCTGAGCGGTCAAACCTGTCTGGTTTTCGGCAACATAGGAAAGTCCATCAACAGCACTGTCAAGAAACAGGCCGCTTTTCAGCCTGGGGCTGTCAATATAGACTCCGTCCTGACCGTCTTTACCGTCTTTACCGTTATCGCCATCGTCTCCACAGCCTGCAAGAGTCATGGCAATAATTATTAATGCACAAAAGCAGATTATGCCTTTTATAAACCGACTTTTTTGTTC
>JAUCGE010000280.1 GCA_030377965.1 Desulfobacterales bacterium HSG16 | reverse complement strand
AACAGAAATAAAAAATCAAAGGAGTATGTCATGACAGAATATGATTATTGGAAGATTTTCCCAAAGATGCCCAGAAAGATAAAAATAGGCGATATTACCATCAGAGACGGTTTGCAGCACGAGGAAAAATTCATATCCACGGCCGCTAAAAAGTTTTATCTTGAGGAACTGATCTTTGCAGGATGCCGCAATATCGAAGTGACCAACCTGGGAAGTCCTTATCTCATGCCCCAGTTTGCCGATGCTGAAGAACTTCTGGCTCATCTTCGCGGAGACAGGTTTAAAAGCAAATGTGCAAGAAAAGGCATAAACTATGACGACATTGTTCTGACCTGCATCACGATTCGTGAAACAGCGGTGGATCGCGCCATACAACTGCGTGAAAAAGGCATTGGTCCTGACCGGCTTCTCATGATGGTATCTACGGAAGAAGAACACCATTTTGCCAATTCAGGATGTACTCTTCCCCAATATTGGAAAGAGGCTGAACGCAGCATTAAAAAGTGCAATGATGCAGGCATGAAAATGTGCGGTACGGTAAGTACCATATGGGGCAGTCCCATAGGCGGCGCGACCGATATGAAAGATGCTGTGGAATTCACAAAACGCTGGCTGGAAATAGGAGCCTATGACATTGAGCATGCTGATCATGACGGCAGCGCCTCAGCACCTGATGTGTATCGTTATTTTGCCATGATCATGGATGAAATACCAAATCCTGAGTTCCACATAGCCCATTTTCATGAAACAAAAAGAGTTGCCTCAGCCTCTGTTCTTGCAGCCCTGCACGCAGGTATCACTCATTTCGAGGCAACTTTAGGTGGCCTTGGTGGACAGCCTGCTAATTTCCTCGACGACACACCGGTCAAGGGAACTGGAGAATATTATTATAAAGACCACAGATATGTGGGTCTTGTTACACTCGAAGACACTCTGGTTCAGATAGATGAAATGGGTATCGAACATGGCTGGGACGTAGACCGTGTACTCTGGCTCGGTAAACAGATGGAAAGAACCATTGGAAGAAGGCTTCGTTCGGAAGCCATGTTGAACGGAAGAACTCTGAAAGAGGGACATCCGCAGTTTGCAAGAGCTGGTTTGAAAAAGAAAAAAGAGCAGGCCGGAGAAGGTGCAGACCAGAACCTGCCGGAAGAATGGGGCGAAAAAGCAGTTTTGCCTGAACGCTGCCTTCCCTGATACGCGAAAAGAATGACAGGGATTAATTTACGGCATTTATTGCCGATGAATTAATCCCAGGTTCTTAAATACTTATGTCTATACGGAGATTACAACGGAGAATACAATGGAAACGAAAGATCAAAAACCACACATAAACGTTGACTATTTCGAGGATTTGACAGGCAGTATTTCCAGCACAGAAGGAGACAGTGTCGATGCCATCGGACAGAGAGTCAAAGATCTGAGAGAAGAAAAAGGGCTGTCGTTAGACGAACTTTCCAAACTCACAGGATTCGAAACCGATTTTTTGTCCGGGATAGAAAAAAATGAGATTCAGCCACAGCTAGGAACGGTCATGAAACTTTCAAAGGCTCTTGATGCAGCTTTTGGTCGTCTTGTATCCGGTGTAGGTAACAAACTTTATTCCATAACCAGAAAAAGCGAACAGAAAACTATCCATCGCTCAACATCACAGAAAGGCGCAAAAGCAGCATATATGTACAAAAGCCTTGCGCCGGAGGTCAAGGGCCGCCACATGGAGGCTCTGATCGTACAACTGGATGAAAATCCCGGACAGAAAGAATCTGTTCATGGTGGCGAGGAATTCGTCCATGTACTGGAAGGAACCGTCTCTCTTAAAATTGGAGAAGAAAGCTTCGACCTCGAACCCGGAGACAGCGCCTATTACCTGTCAACTACACCGCACCTGATTGCATCGAAAAGCGGCAAGTCAACAATTCTCGCTGTGGTTTACGAAGGATAAAAGCTCCGGGGTTGCGGGGTGTATCGCTTTTATTGGAAAAGCGACAAAATGGGAGTAGCAGCTATGTCAAAACTATTATGGAAACCGTCCGAAGAGCGTATAAACAATACGAACATGAAGCTCTTTATGGACAAAGTAAATGATAAATTCGGTAAAAATTTTACAGAATATAGCGAGTTATATGAGTGGTCAGTTGATAATCTATCCGACTTCTGGGCTTATTTCTGGGAATTTGCTGATATCAAGTGTTCGAAAAATTATACTCAAGTCATAGATGATCCGGAAAAAATGCCGGGTAACACATGGTTTGAAGGCGCGGAATTGAACTTTGCGGAAAATCTGCTCCAGTACAAAGATGACCGAGCAGCCATCATTTTCAGAGGAGAAGACAAGATCCGCAGGCAGCTTACCTACGCTCAACTCTATGACGAAGTGGCAAGAGTTGCAAAATCCTTGAAAGATATGGGGGTTGAGTCAGGTGATAGAATAGTGGGTTTCATGCCTAATATGCCTGAGACTATAATAGCAATGCTCGCTGCAACCAGCATGGGCGCTGCCTGGTCTTCCTGCTCACCAGATTTCGGTATCAAAGGCGTTCTGGATCGTTTCGGTCAGATAAAACCCAAAGTTCTGTTCACTGCAGACGGCTACTTTTTCAAAGGCAAAAAACTCGACTGTCTGGAAAAGATCACCAATATTTTAAAACAGATAGATTCCGTGGAAAAAGTAGTTGTAACACCCTATACCGATGAAACCCCGGATATATCGAATGTGCCGGATGCTGTATTGTTTGACGATTTCAAGGCAGACGAAGAAGGGCTGAATATAGATTTTGCACAACTTCCTTTTTCCCATCCCCTGTATATCATGTATTCGTCAGGCACAACCGGTCTTCCCAAATGCATGGTACAAAGCGCGGGCGGAATATTGCTGCACCAGAAAAAAGAACTCATGCTGCATACCGACTTAAAGCGTGAAGACACCATCTTTTATTTTACCACATGCGGCTGGATGATGTGGAACTGGCTGACTACATCCCTTTCCGTTGGTGCAACCCTGGTTCTTTTCGACGGAAATCCCTTTCATCCTGATCCCGGTATGCTATGGCGTATGGCCGAAGAAGAAAAAATCGATGTATTCGGCACATCTGCCGGTTATATAGCAGCACTGATGGCATCAGGCGTAAAACCAAAGGACGAATTCGATCTGAGTTCTCTTCGTGCTGTCCTTTCAACAGGCTCTCCTCTTTCCATAGAAGGTTTTGAGTTTGTATACTCGGATATAAAAGAAGATGTTCAATTATCTTCAATTGCCGGAGGAACAGATCTAAACGGCTGTTTTGCTCTCGGAAATCCAATAGGTCCGGTATATGCCGGAGAATTACAGTGCAGAGCGCTTGCAATGAAGGTGGAAGCCTTTGACGGCAATGGAAAACCTGTTGTCGGCGAGCAGGGAGAACTGGTCTGTTCAGCACCTTTTCCTTCCATGCCGATTTATTTCTGGGATGATCCTGAGGGTAAGAAATACCACTCAGCTTATTTTGATGTATATCCCAATATCTGGTGTCACGGCGATTACATAGAAGTCAGCGATCATGGTGGAGTGACAATTTACGGCAGGTCAGATGCTACCTTAAACCCGGGCGGTGTCCGTATCGGTACTGCTGAAATTTATCGCCAGGTCGAACAGCTTGATGAAATAGATGACAGCCTGGTCGTTGGCCAGGACTGGAAGAACGATGTACGTGTGGTACTCTTTGTCAAGCTCAGACCAGGACAGGATCTTGATGCCGATCTATTAAAAAAGATAAAGACGACCATCCGCACAAATGCATCACCACGTCATGTACCGGCAAAAATCATTCCTGTCCCTGATGTTCCATATACTCTGAACATGAAAAAAGTGGAACTGGCAGTAAAGAAAACTCTTCAGGGTAAACCGATTCTCAATAAGGATGCATTGAAAAATCCTGAAGTTCTTGATTTTT
>JAUCGE010000046.1 GCA_030377965.1 Desulfobacterales bacterium HSG16 | reverse complement strand
AGGATTAGCATTTGAAAATCTTGAAAATCCTTTAATCCTGAGAATCCTGATTCAGACAAAATGAGGCAATAAAAAAACAAGCCAGAATAAGAAAAAGTGTAAACTATTTTTGGACGAATATGAAGGATGCCCTGAACTCAAATCTTGCAAATCTGATATATTGGTGTTATTATCATAACAATATCGGTAACACATAAACATATAAAACAGGATGATATCTCATGAAGCATAGAATTGACCCGAAAGTTGATTGTGTATTCAAATCCATTTTTGGACAGGAAGAAAACAAGAATCTGCTGATCCACTTTCTGAATGCTGTACTCGGACTTGAAGAAGGATCTCGTATCGTGGATGTGACAATCGAAAATCCTTATGATGAGAAAGAATTTATCGGACGCAGGCAGATTTGCGTAGAGGGGAAGGCTACCGATGAAAAAAATGATGTCTTTCTGATCGAGATACAGAGTGCCATGCATTCCTCAATGATCTCCGGGATGCTGCATACATGGTCGGGGGTTTATTGTTCACAGGTAGAGAAAAACATGAGTTTTGCAAACTTGAAGCCGCTTATCTCAATCTGGATAGTGGATAAGGATCTATTCGAAGATGTCGAAAAATACCACTTCAATTTCGGGATTAGCAGCCCCGGAATGGAAGCCAATCTGACAGATGACGAGATTCATGTCCTGCTGCTGCCTAAATTCAAAACCGACACAGCGATAACGAAGGAAGAACACCGGTGGATTTATTTTTTCAAAGAAGGCAGGAGTATAGATTATGACAATCCTCCAGAAGTTCTTGAAACAAAAGAAATGAAACAGGCCATTGAAGTTTTGAAGCGGTTTTCGGAAAATCAGGAAAAGTATCTTTTTTATCAACGCCGTGTGGATGCTCTTATGGAGAAGAAGGGTTCAGTTCAGATTCATTGACTGGCTCATTGAATTGCCAAAGGATTTGTCAAGGATTTTTCTGGATGAAATAACCAAAATGGAAGAGGATAAAAAAATGCCTTATGTAACCAGTGTCGAACGTATTGGAAGGCAAGAAGGAGCGCGAGATTCAATTCTCGAAGCTATTGATGAACGATTCAAGATGATTCCCAAAGATATTGTCGAATCAGTAAAAGCTATTGAAAAAAATGAGATTTTGAAATCTTTACTTCGTCATGCTATCTCCTGTGAAAATTTGGATGTGTTTCGTGGGTTTTTGAAAAAAAGCGTATAGATTGATTTCTAGTTTTTTTTGTTCAAAGTGGTTTTTTCAGGATATCTTCTGCTTTTTCAGGCTCTTTGAATTGCCTGTAGGTATCCTTCGTTTACTTGCTTCCATGCTTCGCTCAAGCCTTCCTGCCTTATTTACACCCTGGCTCAATGGGCTGCTGACCTGGGAGACAGACAACACGAAAGCCCTGGTAGGGAAGCCGGTAGCCGGGCCTGCACCTGAAGCGGAAGGCCGTACGGCAGTCCCCGGAGGAGAAGTCCCACGAGCCGCCGCGCATAACCCGGATAGAGCCACTGCTGGTATCTTCGCTACCATCATTCGTTTTGTACGGATATCTGAATTCCGGAGTCCAAAGATCTTCTCCCCATAAACTCATCGTCCATTCCAGAACATTTCCTATTGAATCCAGCACCCCAGAAGAACTTGCACCCTCGGAAAAGCATCCGACCGAGCTTGTATCTCCGATGCCTGTCTGATCAAAATTCATTTTTTCCGGTTCCGGTTTATCTCCCCAGGGAAAAATGGTATTAGTTCCGCCAATGACTGCCTTTTCCCACTCAGCTTCAGTCGGAAGTCTGACTGTCCAACCATACTCTTTCAGTTTTTCAGACAGCCATCGACAATATGCGTCAGCATCATACAAGTTCACCATTACCACCGGGTGGTTATCAAGACCATATTTTTCCCAGTCTCCATCCATTTCATAACCTGAATCTTTTATGAACGCTCTGAACTGGGCTTTTGTTACAGGATATCTGGCAATATAGTATTCGGGTAAAACAACTTCATGGCGCGGGGTTTCAAATTCATATCTGTAAACAGGAGATTTCCCTATATCCTGGAAATTCTTGAGTGCATTGGGATAATCCTCAATCAAAGGGTAATCTCCGAATGATTCAATCAATTTCGGGATGTCCTTCCGCTCAGTTCCCATTTTAAAAGGCCGTGCCGGAATTTCCACAAACCCAAAATCCTCACCTTTCGGCAAATACCAGTTATCCGGATCAAATCGGGGATCACCAAGCCGAGCCACGATATTTCCTGCCAGCACCCGCTCGACTGCTGGCAGATCATCTCCTGACAGAATATAAACCAGCCATTTTTTAATTCGATCCAGCTTTTTCTGGTTTGGCTTATTGAGCTTTCGCAATCCTGCAGATTCAACAATTGCCTGGCCTGCGATCAAAGCGCCCCAGGTATCGGCAATATCTGCTTCTTCGCTTTCCGGATCATCAAGATGACAAAGGGCTTCGGCAAGAAGCCAGATGCTTGTCGCTGTTCCTCCTGCCGCTTTTGCCCCTGCAAGCAACGCTACTTCCCGCCATCTGTTCGGATCTTTTCGGGCAAGCTCGGAAATCAGATCAGGATATTCATTGTCTGTCAGATAACATGCAGACAGGTATTCCTGAAAGGTTCTATGGGGAAAAGTGTAAACTCCCACACCACGAGGCACGAGCAGTCCGGCCCGCTGACTCAGATATTTAACCAGTTGTCTCAGCTTTATATCCGGGTCATCGCTCAAAGACAGAAGCCCGTCGATCAGATCCGATTCGGCAATGTCTGCCGTCCCTTTGAGATCCTTTTGTCTGGAATGTGCTTCATAAGCCAGGCTGCTCAACAACTCTCGAACCTGATCCCTGTCAGTTCTGAGCCATTCTGACAGACTCGGCTCTTTTGCCAGTTCTGCACCTGCACCGTTTCGCCTTACCTTTCTGCCTTCCCACCATTCAAGGAGCAGATCCAGGGTATCAGCATACAATTTCTCCCGTTTTTCAGGCAGATTTCCTCCTCGCCAGGCATGAAGGCTTGCCATGAGAGTCAGGAGCAGGGGACGCCGGGCAAGTTCCGACAATCTCCTGTTTTTTTCAACCGCCTGTTTGAGAAGTTGAGCCCGTCCGCAGGCATTGTCTTTATCCATTCCTCGAAGCACGGCCACATTGTCGTACCAGCTATCTATAAAACGCTCTATCTGTCCCGGGCTGAAAGGCGACAGCTCAGTTTCGATCATTATGGGAATCCGCCAGTCCTGCTCTTGGTAGGCATAGGTTCGACTGGTCACAAGGACTTTGCATTTTTGAAATACGTTGATGAATTCTTCCACCATAAGTTTAATTTGAACCCGCTGTCTGTCAGCGTCCGAAACCTCATCAAGTCCATCTAAAAGGAGCAACGCACCTTTTTTACATAATTCCTGTCTAAGAACGGGAATAAAATTTTCCAATGCTCCGTTTTTCAGATCCTTTCCGATAAAATTCCATAAATCCAGATCTGCCCCTTCTTTTTCGTTTGAAAAACTGGCTGCGGCAAAATCACGCAGGATAATCCGTATCGGCAAAAGTGCGCCATGACTCCAGGGCTGGTTTTTTTCCTGTTTTTTATCATCATCGCTTTTTTCGACCGGAAGCGGAGCCGTCAAAAGTTTCAGATTCGCGTCTTTATGACCAAGAGCTTCACCTGCCAGACACCATGCCACAAAATTCACGAATGTACTCTTACCGCTGCCCGGATCTCCGAGCAGAACCAGATGCTGGTGGGTATCCAGCATTTCCAGGGCAGATATTCGCTCTTTATCGCCTCTGTCCTCCGCACCTGTTATCATGCCTGCTTTACCAAATTCATCCTGCCTTGATTGCTTTGTGAGAAGGGCAGTATAAACCGCTCCTAGCTTCATCCCGGATTCGGAGGCATCACTGGCGATTGTCGGATCGATTCCGTCCAGAGTCAGATGACCAGTATCACGAAACACACGGCTTAAATACGTTCTGCGAAGAGTTTCATGATCTGTTTCATCTTTGTCGGTCTTGTTGATATGAATCCCGCCGTGAACATCGCCGCCTACCGTAATTCCATTGTCTCCAGATGAATTTATCTGACTTTTCATGATTTCGATACATGAATCCGGGTCGAGCCCCATAGCGGAGATAGATTCCCTGAAAGTTTTCTCATTTAGGCTGTTATATAGCTTTCTGCATAGTTTTTCTTGCTTTTGGTCCATATCGATATCTTTCCTTTTTGCCAGCCGAAAGATGGCGGGGACGGAACCCCGCCCTACCATATCGGGTATTTCATTTGTTTGGAAATCCTTGTAGAGAGCTTTTTCAATTCCCTGTCTCGACAAAGACAGGAATCACTCTTACACCGGTTTCTTTGTCATTGTATTCTTTTTCGAATTTTTCCCGGTTGGCATCATCAATGTATTCTAAGAAAAAGACCAGAGAAACTTCTGCAAGATTCAACTGTTTTCCATAACTGGCAGCCTGAAGCAAGGCTTCTTCATACCCGATTTCATCCGTGAATGACTTTAATTCCATAGCATAAATGAGACCTGCATACTGAATTATGAGATCGACTTTGCCGTTGCCCGTGGGAAATTCGGGCCAGACACGTCCGTGTCTATTATCCAGAAAATCATATAAGTACCGATAAAGATTGAAATGATACACTGCCTCGAAAATTCTCATATCCTTTCTTTTTGGAGCGTCTTTGAGCATCCATCCACGATTTTCTTTCAGGTAGATTTCGTAACGTCTCATCAAGTTTTTTACATTTATCATGTCTCTGGTAATTACATTGGAAAGGTCGTCAAAAGGCATGCTTGTCTTTCCCGGATATCTGAAAAGCTCCCGTGCAAAATAATTAAAAAGCCTTTTTTGAACAAACGGACTGGCAAATCTGGCGTAGTAATCGATTTCGTTTTCAGTTTCCCGGTCAATGACACCGTTTTGATACAGATAATTGAGCAGACTGTCATCATACGAAAATTCCGTTTTTTTCTCTGTTCGGAACAAATCGAGTACTACTGATTTAAAAGGTTCCTTGTTGGCTTTGCTGATAATGTTCAAAATATTGTTGTTGGGAAGGGCTTTGATCGCAGCAGCGGAAACGATTTCAAAATTTCTCATACGAATCGGTTCAGATGTTTTTTTATTGTATGTTTCTGTGAGCAGTTCGCCGAGCCAGCAGGTCAGCCCTGGCTGTCCCCTGGTTTCGCAAAAAAGTTTTTCGACAACACCTGTTTCTATCTTCTGCCCGCTTTCCTTCTCATAATCCTTGAACAGGCCAGCAACCTCATCGCAGGTCAGATTCGGAATATGGACACTTCGTTGTACATTGAACGGTGAGCCGCTGACATTTTCAATACCAAGAACACTTCTGATACAGATCAGAGCAAGTCCGTGCAGCATGCAGTTTTTTTTATCCGAGGGCTTATCCGCCTCGTTTTGCCTGCCGATATACATATCTCTGAACCCATTTGCAAATTTGTTGATGAAATCTTCTTTCAGTGCATCGAACTCGTCAAGAATCAGTATCAGCGGCTTTTCAAAAAGTTTATTTGAAAACAGATCCTCAAGATTATCCCAGGAGTCAATTTCAGGCAGTCTTCTGTCAAACCACTGCTCCATTTTTTTTACAAGAACCCTTAAAACCCCTTTATCTGTTTCAACTGTCTTTGCAGACTGCATGGTTATGATGGCGACCTCAAAATCATCCTGCTCCCGAACTTTTTTGACAACCTGCTGCATGATCCAGGTTTTCCCGGTCTGCCGGGATGCCCAGACTGTTATGTAATGGCCGCCTTTTTCCATTTTTTCACCAATGAGTCGGCAATATGCTTTTTCAATCAGTCCGTTTCGGGGAGCGTAATAATTGAGTTCTTTGTCAATTGATCCATAAGAAGTAAATGTTCTCATGTCATAACTCCTTTATCAAATAAATCTAACGATGAATTCCCCCATGCAGATCACCGCCAATAGAAATGCCATTGTTTCCGCTGATTACAACCCGGTTTTCATGATTTGATCCAGCTTTTCTGCTGCTGTTATTTTCTGCGGGAACAGATTCGAGCAAAGCTCTGGCATATCCAGCAGCCACAACCGCAGCATAACCTTGCCATACATCGTTTTTATTATCGTCGCAATAATCGCAGATGCCCCGGATTATCATATAACCCTGTTTTAAATCCCAGCTTGCGTCAGCGATTCCAGATCCTTCCATTTCAATGGCTCGTATTCCGAGTTTGGCTATCTTATCGCGTAATTCGGCATTTTTTAAAAGGATATCGGCAGAACCAATAGCTCCGTAATGGAGCCGGGGCTGTCCGGGCCGGTTAAGACGAATCGGGTCTTTAGGGTGGCGTAATCTTTTTGCAGGCTCTCCTGTGGCAAATAAACGGTCTTCGGAGTCTTTGGGGCGTTCGGTGTTTTCGATACCGGCAGCACGTTTGAAATGTTCCTCCCAGGGGTATTTTCCCATAAGGCGTTTTGCTTCTAACTGTTTTGAATATCTGAGAAGAAGAGCAGACGGAGATGTTGCAGTACTTCGGACTTTCACCTTTTTTTCGGAAATCTTGAGATTGCCATATTGAATCACGCCATACTCGTTACAGACCACGATATCACCGAGTCGGACATGATCGTTTGCTTCATCGGGGGCTGGCACGCCGCCTGCAATACCCACCATTAAAACATCCTGAACAGAGGGAAAGCTTCGCAGCATATGAGCTGCGGCCATAGATGCCATATTCGTTCCCATTTTGGCAAGGGAAGTCAGCACTACCTTATGATATCCAGAGTTTGCACCGCTGGGAATATTTCCGGCATAATATATGTTCGTATCCTGATCTTTTCCAGGAGTTTCTTCTGGATCATCAAGCATTGAGTACATAGCCGCTAATTCTTTTGGTAATGCTGTAATTATTCCAAATCTTGGGTTTTCCATCTGTTTTTGACCTTTCTCTTTTTCCGGATTATAGAAAATATTGATCTCTCCATTTGATTGACCCGGTTCTTTTTCATGATCTGACATAATTTTTTCTACATTCCGCATGGCATTTGAATCACCTTCAAAATCCTTCAGAACGCAAACCAGAGCTTTCAGGCCATCGTTAAAATCCTTGCATCTGCCCACAATATTGAGAGTATCTGCAAAAGCCATATCCAGACGGTTGACAGTATTTTTTATTTCAGGAGGCAACTGGTCCACAACCGCATCCCTTGACTGCCTGTTCTGCATTGTACGGCAATCCATCATCATTTTTGCCAGTTTTCTTTCATCCATGCTCATATTTGTTTTTCTCCTGCATTCAAAGGAAAGCTTTGAACCCTGATTACAAGGATTAAAGGATTTCCTGATTCAGAAATTTTCAAGTATATTTTCTAACCTTTTCCCGATAAATTCTCCAAATCAGCAAATTCCAAATCCTGAAAATCCTTTAATCCTGAGAATCCTGATTCAAAATTTTTAGCTTTTTGATACATTATTTGTATTTTGCCCGTATGGCTTTCAATTGCCCGCTGCTATCCATAAAATCGAGATCAAACACTTTTTCCTTACCATACTGCCTGCAATATTCTATCATTGAATGCATATGGCCAAGCCCTTTGATGGCGTTCTCGTTTGAAAGCAGATCGAAAGACGGTTCTAAAAGAGGGCGGGGCAGAAATACTATGCACTTGGCTTTAGCTCTTGTGACAGATACGTTCAGCCGGTTCAGGCTGTAGATGAAATTTGCTTCTGCCAGAGCTGTTTCCGCATCGCTGACACCATAGCTGACTATCACGGACTGGCATTGTTGTCCCTGCATTTTATCTACCGTATCGACAAAAGGGGACGTGTGCCATTTTCTCTGGCTTGAAAGTGCCTTGCGGATGGCTCGAATCTGTGCGTGGTGGGGACTGACTATAAAAAGTCCTTTTCTCCAGAATTCCTTATCACCTTTTGCATTGTTTGGAAAAGGGGTTTTCATACCTGGTCTTAAAAGGTTTTTTCGCAGGGTTTCGGATGCAACAGCTACCAGTTTTGCTTCAATTCGGTTTTCCACAGTGGCTTGAACATTTTCCAGCACACAGACCGTAAGTGGCCATTTTGGATCGGTTATCCAACTGGCGATATCATGTTCAGTCGATTTTTTTATTTTTGTTTTGGAAGATTTCATCTTGATGGAAAGATTTGCAAGTTTTCTGGTAACAGGTTTGTAAGCCCTGCCGTACAAAGTCCGGGCTGGAAAAGCGGACAGAGTATCGTTCATTCTCCAGTTTTCCTGCAACTGGAAAGTATAAGGATTTTTCTGGCTGTCTCTTGCTCTCAGATACGCGAAAACCGATTCGTGCAGACCTGGCAGGCCGTTTTCCGGGTCAGGATAAGCGCCTCTTGTTATTGGCGGAAGCTGGAGGTCGTCGCCTGCCAGCACTATTTTTCCTGCCTTGCTTAATAAAGGCTTCATACCTAAAGCCAGTTCTCCGAATTTCATCTGAGATGCCTCATCTACTACTAAAATCGGAAATTCTTCATCCACCTCAGCCTTGTTGAAGCTGAAAACCGTGCCGCCGATTACCAGGATATCTTCCCCCATTTTATAGTGGAGGCTGTTTTCTGAAAGAGCCTCAAGTTTTTCGCCTCTTGGAGTAGATGTTTTCTTTAATTTATACAGGGACATGGACGATTGCAGCCCGAAAGCTGGCATGTTCTGGCGGATTTCTTCCATAAGGTTTTCTATTGCTGCATGGGTAAAGGCTGTGACCGCAATTTTCACCCGTTTTCCGTCCTCTTTTCCTGCTTTAGCGATGCATAGTATGGCCTTTGCCAGAAAATGGGTTTTACCAGTTCCGGGCGGACCCCATACCAGAGTAAGGCGTTTTTCCATGAACTGCTGGAAAGCTCTTGTCTGGCTTTTGGTAAAACCTGCAAAATCATTCACTATATTTAAAGTATTTTTTTTGATTCTGGCTTTTCGACCGGCAAATCCGACAGGATCTTTTATGAGATTTAAAAAATCGCTGTTATGCCGGATATCGAGTTCTCCTAACCTTCCAATTATTCTATCTGAAGTAAAATCCGTAAAACGGGCGTGTAAAACCGCTTTATCGCCTTTTATGAATGGTTTCTGTTCCCTGCTTGGAGTGACTTTTAAATAAAAACAGGTGATAAACCCGGTTTTGTCATCCGTCTCCCTGCCCGTAATACCGGCAAGTCGAACCAGTCCTTTGGGCGCGTACATGGTTTTGCGGTTTCTGTAGTCGTCATAACTCATCTGCGCGCGTTCGCCTGATTCTGTGTTCGGGACAAGAATGAAATTCAAAAATCCGCCGGTATCGTCGATCAGGCTCGAATCGACGTTTGAATCGAGTTCCCACCGGTTACCTCCCATCAGCGTCAATGGTATGCTGACAGCCGATCTGACTCTTTCCTGCCAGGGTTTTGTTCTTGATTCCCGCTGGTTTGTTGCTCCCATGAAAGATTCGTAGCGCTGGATAAAAGCAAGCCGTGAAAGTTCGTTATGGTGAAAGTCGAGTACTCCGGGGAAAGAGAATTTTGCAGGCCATGCAAAAAGTTTATCTTTTACCCGCTGCCTGAGTCCGTCAACAACGGCATTTGCAGCAATGAGCCTTCGTTTTATTTCATCACAAATCAAGCCAATCTGCTCTTCCATGTCTTTATGCCATACATTGAAAATCGCATCACTTTTCAAGGTGTTGCTCAACTCGAACCAGAAAAGATCGCTTGGTTCTATCCGGTAGGCAAAATTAGGAGTGGGAAGCATCTGCACGACTTCTGGAAGCCTGAAGGAGATCTGTATGGGCAATGCAAGGAGCTGGCGGATAACACTGGTCAGGACGATCACGGGAAAAGGGATTTCATCTGCCGGATGTTCTTCTTCATCGGCAAGGGCCGGGTCCTGGAAATAAAAGAGCATCTGAAGTGCCATAGGTGCAAGCTCTGCATCTTTTGCCGCTTCCTGCAAAAATTTATTGAACAGGGTGAGTTCATAACTGTCAAATACATACGCCTGCAAGGATTTCTGTTCTCTCCAGGATCTTTTTCTGTTGTATTCATCCAGGATGCTCAATTCTTCGAATAAAGCTTTTAAAAACTCGTGCTGGATACCTTCACAATTTTCAGGAGTTTCTGCTACAAAAATTTCTTCATGACTTCCTGTGCCGTATACGGGTTTTCCCTTCAATCGCCTGAAACCTGCCGCGTAGATCATGCCGGATACCGGGTCATTTTGAAGAGTTATGGCAATGCTGATATTTTCGGCGACCGGCAGGGCTAAAGAAGAGCCTCCATGTGGTATGACTTCTCCTAGCTGTAAAGATCTGACCGAATTTAAGAGCCTTTCTTTTTTTCCTCTCAATGATCCGCATGCGTCAAGGATATCGTCAGCACTTTCTTTTTTTAGAAGCGCTCTGAATTCCCGCATGGAATTGACCGGATTTCCCCTGCCTATTGTTGTATCTCTCAGGTATTTTCTACCGCCAACTGAAAGATAGGGCAGCAAAGATACTGAAGAATCGGTTTCAGCTTCCTGCCTGCAAGAGTCGAAGAACTCGCACCATTCGCACCGGAAGAACAGATGCCACGGCACTTCAGCAATTGGCATGGTCAGCACCTGGCTCAACCTCTGTTCTAAAAATTGTTTTATTGTACCTGTTGAAAAGCGAAGCTCGAAAGATTCCGGTACGTCCTGGCCGAAAAGCCATATTCCACCTGTTTTCGTGTCCAGGGGAAGGTTTAAATTAAGGTCTTCTATAATTGCCTGTAACATTATGGCGTACAATGTCACCTGAATGCGATGGCTGGCCTTTAAAGTGCTGGAAGCTTTTATATCTATGATTCTAAGGCAGATTCCGTCGTCTTCGTCTTCGACTAACTGGATCAGATCCGGCCGGCAGGGAGGAAATTCGCAAAGATCGGGGGAAAGATTGTATTGTTCGTAAAAAGAGGGCGGAACCTGTAGAGTAGGCTGGTAGATGGCTTCATCTGGTTTGAGCTTTTTTAAAATGTTTATGGAATTTTTTATGCTGTGCGTTCGTTCATATAATTTACCCCTGCCTCTTGCTATTTTAGCCCGCTTTTTTAATTTTTTCTTGATTACTTCTTCTTCCCAGGCATAACCGCCCTCAAGAATGGCCTCGGTCACAGGGCTTACATCCCATTCGATTTCCGGTATTCCTGCTGATTCTCTTTCCTGGGCAGGTGTTGCGTGATAGCGCAGGTATCTTTCGCATTCATGATAGAAAAAACGGGACAATTTCGAAGGACTCAGATTAAAAGGGGGCATTATTATTCCTTTATTTTTCTACTGCGTGCTTCCATTACGATTTGAGCGCAGGCCAAAGCGTCGGAAAGTGCGTCATGGTGATCCAGTTCGATTCCCAGATGCTGGCATACATCTGGAAGAGTTGTGGGTCTGATTCCCCATGTTTTTCTTGCAAGAGAAACTGTGCATTCGAAAGGAATTTCCGGAGGTTTAATGCCAGCGGATTTGCAGCAGGCGTTTAAAACCGATTTATCGAATCTCGCGTTATGCGCCGCCAGAAACGAAGCGCCTTTCAGAGCAGGTTCCAGATCCGGCCATAACTGAGCAAAGGTTGGTTGATCTGAAACCATTGACCATGTGATTTTATGTATGTAAGTAAACACAAAATATCGTCTGGGGGGGCGGATAAGAAAAGAGCCTTTATAGGTTATTTTTCCGGATTCTACGCGCACCAGAGCTACAGCACAGGCGCTGTCGTGCTGTCGGTCGGCTGTTTCAAAATCTATTGCAACAAATGTTTCATTATTTTTCATTTCCATTTTTTCTCCTGATAATTTCGTTGTTTAATTCAAGTTTGAATCAGTGAGTAATCCAGCCCATAATGATTTATTCTTTTCTTATCAAAAATCACTAGTAAATGCCACATCAATCAGTTGAGAATGCCGCACATACTCCGTCTCATCATCCGCATCACGCAATACCAGATAATATTCTTTCCCGTCATCGAATTCCTGCCCCGCTTTGAGCGTCAGGGTGACGGATTTTTTCCGCTCATCTATTGAAGAAGACGTACTGTCAAATGTCAGCGTCTTTTCATCGCTGATCAACTCGTTTCCGTCTCGAATGGAAATTTTTACAGTCCTTAGCTTGTACCGCGCGGAAATCGTATCTGTCTGGATGAATTCAAATCGGGGGATGTTGGTGACAATCTTTTTCTGGGAACCGATAAGAGAGACACCAACCTTGTTGATCTCGGATTTTTCTAGGTGTTTTCCCTTCATCTGCCTGACGGTCAGTACAGGGATGACGATTTCCTGTAATGACGCTCCCCCGTGATAATATTTGGCTCCACCAATGAAGTTGAACCTGTTCGTCCCTTTGGGCAGGAGAAATTCCATTGAAGATTTTGTATTTGCAGTGATCTTTGTATCACCCCTGTATACATTGTTCGACATGTTCAAATCAGATCCCATGACAAATCGCTTATGGCTTTTTACCAGGTCTTGATCGGATTTGTCCAATACGCTTTTATCTATCGTATCAGCAGCCTTGTTATTATAGACAAAACCATGATCTGCGGTAATATGGATTCTGGTTCCGTTCAGGTTGTTGATTATGACATTGACCAGGGCCGAAAGATCGTCGATGGCTTTGCGTACAGCATCAAAGGTCTGCGACTCTGTGGCAGCTTTGTCTCCGACCGCATCGACCTGGTCATGATAAATATAAATGACTCTGAAAGGCTTGATAAATTCGCGTCCCTGAATTTTGTTCATGGCTGTCAGATTTTCAGCCTTAATCGCGACACCTTCATGCTGTGACAATATCTGCGCCCGGTAATCCAGGGAGCTTGAAGGCTTTTCATCAACCAGGACATTGGCCGATTTATTTTTGAAATCCAGCTTTTTATGCGGCAGCAGGGCCGCCATACCCAAAGCCGTGAAGCTCGGCAGAACTCCTGTCATCGGATCGAGTCTGGCCTCCATCCGATATTTACCGTTTATGATCTGCGTCAGTTCCTGCGCCGCTTCATACCGGAATCCATCGCTGATTATCACAAAAACTCTGTTCCTGCGCGACCCTTTACATACCGGCAGTATATAACGGTCAAAAAAATCATACTGGTTGCAGATATATGGCAGCCTCCACTTGTTGAGCAAACCATCATCACCTTCTAAAAAATCGCCCCACTTCAAAGAAATTTGATCCATGAACCAGCCGCTGTAACAATCTTCAATCGTCTGCCGCAGTGATTTCAGCACATCCCAGCCCGCATTTTCCGCTATGTCGCACTGTTCGTTGAAATTTCTGTAAAACTGGTCGAATTTAAACAGCTCTTCTGTATATGCTTTGAACATGGCCTCAGCACTGGTGTAACTGAATCCGTCATTATACCTGGCTCGAAGAATAAAAAGGTGTGTCGATATTTCCAGAGCCTTATAAACGGTCTTATATAAATTGAGATAGGCTCCTTCATCCAGATTGACCGTCGCCCAGTACCCGTCAAGCCTGGTTTTGATTGCGTCCTGTATGCCCGTGTAATCATGGCTGCTATTACCGATGATCTGATCTCGCAAACTGCTGATGATTCTTCTTTCAACTGCCGCAAATGTCATGACATCAAGGAGTTTGTCCACTTGAAACGATATGAGCAAATCCGTGATTTTCAGCTTTTCGGCAATATGGCTTGAAATAAGGTTAAACTGTCTGAAATAGTTGATATTGCTCCGCCAGTGGGACAAAAAAACCGTTGAATTCATTGAGCAGGAAGTATCCTGGATCACAAAATGGGCCAAAGACGAAGGAATTTTTGCTTTAAGCTGGTTTGAAAAATCAGTGACAAATATCCGTAACAGGAAATCATTTAAGCCTGGCTCTTTTTCACTGATGCAGCCAAAGGTCTGCGCCGCAAATTTCCAGAATGATGGAGCCAGATCAAGCTTTTCAATATCAGACCAGTACTTTGAAGATATGTCGTCATTAAAGGTATTCTCATCACAGCACGATTCAAAAACTTTCATCAGGATGGTAAACAGATCAGGTTGATCGGATCGTGTAACGACAGAAAGCATTTTCAAATCAATATCATCTTCTCTGTCATCGGGCTTGACCCACTTTTTCAGTTTGTTGAATCTGTCCTTATTGTTAAAAAATTTGTTCCTCTGTTTCAGATATGGCCGGATGCTCTGATTATCAAGAGCAAGCTCTTTCAGTACAATGGATGCCTTGTCCGCATGAAATGTGTAGCTGTATAAACGGATATCGAAAAGCCAGTCATCTTCCGGAGGTGGTTCATGAGTGGGGGAATAGAGCAGGTATCGTATATTAAGATCACTGCATTCGATTTCAATTTTTAATTCCAGCAAACTGGTTTCATCCAGACGGACAATCTTGACATCATCAAGTTTTATTTCCGATACGATATCTTCGAACTCTTTTTCACCATCATACCAGAAAATAATGCGTTTCTTTTTTTCAGCAAAGATTGTTTTGATTGTATTTTCTATCTTGGAAATATTCATATGCAAATTTTCTTTATTTAATGGTTTTAATCAAGGTTTTGTTCAGGCTGTCCGCCATTTTTCAGAGCCAATGAATTCCGCAGACAGCGTCTGCGATATTGGTGGATTCTTTTGCCAGTTTCATTCATCTTACCATTTTTCAACCTCTTTCTTCAGTTCTTCAATGGATGTCAGCTCCCCTCTATCCGCAGATTCCTTTCCTTTGCGGATTTTATCAATCACATAGGATCGATACATAATTTCGTTCATGCCGACAGCTTTTTCCCCCAAATCCCCCAAATCCTGCGAATCCCAGTTCAAGACAACTCCCATTATTTTTTCCCCGTAATCGCTTTCTTTTCTGCAAGCAGATTGCCAAATTTCCCGTAATTCACTTTAACACCATCATCCAGATCAATGGATATTTTCATATCCGCATAATGCCGAAGCTCGTCATCAAATTGCCTGAGTTCCGCCTGCTTTTTCCTGATCAATTCAATCGTTTTTTGAACCTTGCGCTGGGCAGATGCGGTTTTGGCAGAATCCTTTTCATTCTGCAAAAATTCGATTCTGGCAGAAAAATGCCCTTGCAATGGTGTCACATATGAGCTTCGCATCCTGGACAGGGTGGATTCGTTGTATCGGTGCAGATAGACCATACATTGAAAAGCCTTCTGTTTTCCGCTTGAAAAGAGCCAGTATATTGGGCGTTTCTTGTAGGTCTTGAGATGATCCTTGAAAAAACCAGTGCCGATATATCGCCTGATTGTATCCACAGAAGATTCGTTTGTTTTAGGTTTCAAGCTGTCAGCAACGAATTTCAGATTTTCCTCAAGGGTTTCAGGTGTCCATGCCACTTTCAAAAATTCAACAAATCGCTTAGTGACATCATCGGAAAACCACTCCTGATCCATTATGGGGATGATACCGTCGTCATCGGCAGAAAAAGTTTTGTATTTTGATTCGTCGAAATCGATGTTGCTGCTGTGGGCGTATATCAAACCGGGGTGGTCGAGGCTGTAGCGTCCCATCATGCAACCGATTGAGTAGGAGATCAGTTCTTTGATGGTGTCGGTTTGGAGCAGAGTTTCCAGTTCTTCTTCGGTTTTCTTGCCACTGTAACGGTAATGAGGGTTGCAGACCAAGGTAATCTTGGAAAGGGGTACATCGGGTGAAATTTCATTTTGGAGACTGTAGGTTTCGATGAATATGCGGTTGTTTTCTTCTTCGAGGCGTTGCATTTCATGAATCATTTCTTGTAAGTGAGTTCCGAGATTTATGAAGGTTGCTTTTATTGATAGCTGGTAATGGTTTGTCTTCAGGAGTGGATTGTTAGTGAAATCCCAGGAAGTTTCGTAGATGTCCCAGTCACTTTTTGCCAAGTGAATAGCAGTTTTAACAACTGGTGATGAAATATAATCAAATGGAAGTTTGGCAATATTTCCTTGTTCATAATTTAAGGTTTGCGATATGACTCCGAGAAAGTAGTTACATAATTTGGAATTAAAAAAACCACAGATGGAATATGGGTTACCATTTATTTTAGAGAATGCTTTCATTCCAGCATCACTAAAAAGTGATCCAGGAAAGGAAAAACGTGCACTAAAATCACTAGACGTAATTTTTCCCCAAGTAATCCCTTCTAAAAAATATTTTGAAGGGTTTTTAGCTACAAAATCTGGCTTCCCATTTAGGTACGGATATTTTTGAATAATGGTTTGTCGTATTTCAAATCCAGCATTTTCCCAATTAACTATGCTTTCGTGATTTCCATACCATTTTCTAAATCCTCCCCCTTTATCTATTGGAAACCATTTACATAAAGAATCGACAGATTGTTCTTCTGTTAAACAGCCAAACCCTATGTTTGAGAAATTAACTTCAGACCATTGCCTTATAAAGCGATTATTATCGGTTGTTGCTAAACCTTGGCAAGCAACTGCTACATTCCCAAAGCTATTAAATTTGCCAAAAACATTTCTCAAATTCGTACTCACCCAATAAGCAATAGGGCTCCCAGGAATTTTCTTAAAATCGGCTGCGGAAGCTGTGTACCGCCAACCACAAGATGGATTTTGAATCGCTTCAAGAGTTTTAGGCGCTTGCAATTCTGCACCATAAAATTCAGTCAAATCTATAAAATCACCTTTAAATTCAGGAAATTGCGTAGAAAATATTGTAAACGTACAAAGCGGCACATATGCTGATTCAAAAAAAGCATGGTATTCGGGGCGAATAAGAGATGTCAAAGTTTTTTGATTTAAAATTTTCTCCCGGAGTTTCAAATAGGAACTAAGAAACATCCATGTAAGTGGTGTCATTATTCCAATGTACCTGTCATTTTGCACCATATTCATTATTCGTTCAATAAATATAGCAAACAAATCTGATTTACTGGCAGGGAAGTGTTTTTTTGCGAAAGCTTTCATATTTGGGTTCATCCCCTTGCCACCCATATACGGCGGATTCGTCACCACACAATCATACTTTCTTTCTAAAATTTCCGCCTGTAGTAATAAATTCTTTAAAAGTTCAACGTTTTCAATTTCAAATATACCGTCAATATTCTTCTCAATTGCCGTCTCAAATACCTCCTTTTTCCCCACAAGATTCTCAGGCACAGTAAGCAAAGATCCAAACGTCTTTGCATCTTTAAACAACCCCACAAGCTCTTTCAATCCTTCCCTTACTTCCTCCTCATCATCATTCCCAAAAAATATCTCAATATCCTTTAAATCCGACTCATCACTCTCCTGAATAGCGATCACATTCAGCTTCAACTCATCCCGCCTCAGAATCCTCCGATCATCCTCTCTCGCCTTCATCAGAACAGCAAAACAGGCAAGCTGTGCCGCACGATCACAGATATCCAGCCCAAAGATATTCTTCTCCAGAATCAACCTCGGAATATCCCTTGTCCGATATCCCCGCTCCAGATAAATCTCTTTAAAAATCGCATAAGCTTCAATCAGAATATGCCCCGACCCGCAGGCAGGGTCTAAAAACGTTATTTCTTCAGGATCAAGCTCCTTTGGCGTAATCCGATCCAGTTCCGCCTGCACCTCCGGTTCCTGTTCGGCAGGTTCGATGTAATATTCCATCTTATCCCGCAGGCCGGAATCAGGATAAGTCGCCAGCCACATCCTCCCCAGAGTATTCTGCACCATGTATTTCACGATCCAGTTGGGTGTAAAAAGCTGGGTGGCTGCCGGGATATCCTCACTTTTGACCACCTTGCCGATGACTTGATCCTTTTTTTCTGAAATATAGAACTGATAAATCCAGCCGATGATTTCAACCTCCTGCCAGGATTTCTCATCGATATCATTGACCAGACTGCGGATGGGTGAATTGGAATGAAGCAGGTTATCAGGAAGCAGGAGCAGAGTTTCGCTGTCCATTTTATCGAACAGAAAAGGCATAGTCCTGTGCAGGGCGCTGCACTGGGCGATAATTAAAAGACGGTACAGCTCATTGTCCTTGTCACCAGCTATACGAAGCTCAATCACCCTTTCTTTTTTTAATCCGTCAAATTCAACATCAGCAGCGTTTTCAAGAATTTCAGGCACATCAGATTCGCTATGATTGCTTAACACTCGAAAACCATGCCCCAGAAAATCATGGAGTTCCATGTAACGTATAGCGACAAAACGATTGAACCATGAAAAAGCGCAGGCTTCCACGACCTGTTGAAAGCCTTCCTGCTTTACCCTGTTTACCAGCTTCTCCCGCAAAAGACCTTCCTTTTTTGGGAAAACACGGCCAGCGATCATAGCGACATCACCTGAAATCTCTACAGGTTCGATCCTCTTTTCATCGTAAATGCCAAAAGCATTGGCCCGTTCCGTTATCGCCTTTATAAAATCTCTTCTTGCCTGGGGTGCATAAGCTTTTATTTTTGATGTATTCATGAATAACTTTCTATCCAGAGTTCGGGTTTCAGTCGATTTTAACCTTCATATTGTTTTTTACCGCTGCCATAAGCTCATTTTTGAGCTTTGTGATAAATGCTTCCACCTCTTGTTCCGACTCAAGGTAAAGCGTGTCCTTAAATTTTGATACATTGACTGTCTTGATTACCTTCTTTTCTTCGCCATCACCGGATTTGAACTTTCTTTCAAGTTCATCCCATTCATATTCATATCTATCCTGAGCCTCCTGTATGAAATATGAAATCTGCGGGATGTTGCCTTCTTTTTCAATCTGCTTTTTTATCCCCTGCAAAGGATAGAGCGTTTTGTTTCTGAGATCACCTTTGGCTTTATATTTATCCAGCTGAGAGGATATGGCTTTTATGTTATCATCCACTTTGTCGATAGCCTTTGCACGATTTTTATTTATCAGCACTTCATTGACAGCGCAAACGGTTGCAATCAAAGAGCTTACATCTTTGAGCATTCCATAAGGGCTGTCCGCATCCAGAATCCGGGTCATTTTTTTAAGGGCCTGACTGGCTCCGGCATCTTTTTCAAGCGCGGTCTGATTGACCATAAAATCTTTCATCGCGTTTACAAGCTGGTCCCAGGTTTTCCGCTGACTGGTGTAAAAATCTTTCAACTCCCTAAGATCATCGCAGGCATCTTCAAGCTCATTCTTTTGATCATTGAAACGCTTTATAAGCTCATAAGAATCATGAATCTTTAGAATTTTATCTGCCGTACCCAAACAGGCATCGATCTCATTTTTCCCAGGGTATTTTTCAGTATCTGCCAGGGGTTTATACTTTTCAAGGGTGCTTACCCACGCATCCAAACCATCTTGAATATACTGGCAAAGCTTATCCTGCCCGCTCGGTGCTATTTCACCAAACAGCTCCCTGCCAAGAGCCTGGGCTTTTGTGATATCAGATTCCGAAGGTGTTTTTCTTTTAAGGATTTTGACCGTTTTCCACTTATGTGTTTTGGTCAGGGGAGCAAATGCATCTTTCGGAAGCATTCTGGTTCCCTCGATCACCAGATTGATCTTGCCGCTCATAAAGATTTTTGCAATCAGCACAATGGTCTGAAACTCACCCCATCCAAAAGGTTTTCTGGCAAAATGAGCGACCAGTTCATTGAGGATAACGGGCTTGCTGCTGGCGAGATTCAGGTCGATATATGTCCTGATCTCCTTGATATCCTGTGGTTCGTGTGTTTCAAACTCCAGAGTCATTTGCTGCTGGCTGATATCGTTAGCTGTCAGAATCTGTTTGATTTCTTTTATCGGATCATCATAAATTCTGGCAAGATAACTGAACTTGCTGAAAACATTTTGAATCAAGTAGTTAAACGATTCCTCCACTGCTTTGACAGATGTTCCTGACTTGATTTCAATGGATCTTCCCAGGGTAAAAAATTGGGCATCGACAATCATATTTTCAATCAGCGCAGTCAGCCGTTCTTTTCTTTCCCGATTTTGTTCTGACCTGTCGCGTATAATCTGTTTAAGACTTGTGGATGCTGAGGCATCATTTTTATTGTTAGTATATTTTTCGGTTTGAAGGTAGGTTCTGATCTCGGAAACCAGTTTAGGATCATCAGCCAGTTTTACAATGATGTGTGCATCCTGGTTTGTACTATGCAAAATACATTTTTCAGGGATAAAAAGTAAATATTCCTCATGAAAAGGGCTGATAATCTCCAGAGCCAGATCACCTTTTTGTTCTTTTCCCCAGTACCGACCGTCACAGACCCTGTTGAAAGGGTAATCCCGTTTATAATTCACATAGCGATGCTTGGTTTTTTTGTTGAGAATATCTTCGAATATTATATCTCCCAGCAATTCTACTTCAGCAGAAGTCAGAATCTCGACACTTTTAATCTCTCTTGAAACCTCTCTTTCCTCATTAGTAAGGAAAAAATAAAGATCACCGTTTCGACTGATCAGATTTTCTTTTTCAAGCCTTTCAAGAGCAGCTTCGATATTTTCTTTTAAAACAATTCGATCCGAATCCACCTCATCAATACAGAGAGTGACCAGATTTTCGACTTTTGGCTTGATAATATCCACATATCGAATCAGAAAAAGAGTTTGAAGCATCCTGACATCAAAGGGGATATCAAGTTTTGGATTATCGTTTGCCTGATCAATGCTTCTTTTGACGGAAGTATCTAAAAAGCTTTCGATACATGGAAAAAATTCATACAAGGGGACCAGTGCGCCTGTATTTTTATTGCCGATATTAGAAGCTGCCGATTGAAAAGCATCCAGCATGGATCTTTCACCTCTGCTGAGATGAAGCCCTGTTGCACCTGCTTTTCTGATGGACTCGAAAATTTTTTGTATCAACTGGAAATGATAGGGTATAAAAGGATAATTTGCGACAAAATCTGTAGATGAATTATAATTTTTCATAGCGCTGGTATCGTATGAAAAGCTCAACTGGTTTTTGAGAATATCCCCTTTTTCGGCAAACAATTTTTCCAGTTCATCTGTTGCAGATTCATCTTTTTCCAGTAACCGGGCCTGAATGACTTCATCAGTATTAGAACTCGAAAGGGAGAGCCTTGTATTAAACCGTCCTTGAATTTTGGAAAAATCATTGGCTTTTGAGCCTTTGACTTCCCCGAGAACAGCATCGATATCTTCCTGTGAAGTTACTATTACCCATGCCCGGCCATTACAGATGCGCCCCAGATCTTCCACAATAGTCTGAAGATTTAACATCAGATGGGTATCGCTTCCGATAAACTGGCCGATTTCATCGACTAGAAACACAATTCGATGCGTTTTTGATCTGGAATCGAGATACTCCTTTACCCGCCTGGCAAAATTTTCAACAGTCAGGTTGAAATTTGCTTCAGACTTTTCAAACCAGTCATTTGCAGCCTGTTCGCTTTTATCGAGAACAATGGACAGAGCCTTTACAATTTCGTCCTGGATCAGGGAATATGCGTCTCTTTCATCTTCCCAGTCTGCTTCGTATATTTCCTTGAATTTCTTTTTAAAATCTTCAAATTTGCCTTTTTTGAAAAGATAACGTTCTATTTCAGCAAGCTGAAGGGATTCACCGCCAAACCCCAGACTTTCGTTGAATACCCGCCAGAAGACGGAAAGAATCGTCGATCTGCCTTCGCTGGCATCTGCTTTACTGTCTATGTTGAAAAGAATGATGTCAGTATCAGTACCGGCAGTTCTTCTTATATCAGCAAGGAGCATGGCATCGGCAATCTTGTCGGAAAAGAAATCAGCCGCCTTCATTTCGTCATTGCTGGCAGGGTTGACGGCCTTTCTGTTTGCCAGCAGATAGGATAATATTTTGATAAAATGGGATTTACCTGAGCCAAAAAAGCCTGAAACCCAGATACCCATGCGGCTTGCCAGGGTTGGGTCATTGGGATTATTGATGGCTGAAAGGTAAGAAGACAGAAATTTATTGAAATGTTGTTCCAGTTCACGGGTAACGACATATTCTTCAAGTTCCTGCCAGACAACCGACTCATTTAACTGATCTGCTTTTACAACGCCGTTGATGGGCCTGAAAATATTCTTCTTGAAAATTTCTTTTATCAGCATAGTCATATTCCTTTTTTAAGGGTCACGGAAGAAAAGAATTACCCAAAAGATTGCGCCGGATTTTGGTTCGTATTCAAGGCGCATTGGAAGGTGCATACTCTATGTATTCACCTTTCGATGCAACGCAGAATACGGGCCAAAAGACAAGCAATCTGGGGAATTATTTTTTTCCATGACCCTAAACATTATATCACTAATTGAAACGCCCTGTAATAATTACTTTCTTTAAGTTTTCCAAACAGCCGAAGCCCTTGTCCTGTATAAATTCCCGGATAGAACATAACCAGAGGTGTATCTCCCATTACTGAGTGCAGATTGTTCAATAGATTGTGACTTCTCAATAATGGATACACAGAACCAATACCCGATAACAATACCAGATCATTGTCATGCGGGGAAGCTTCAGCGATGAAAGCTTTTGCCACCTTATCGGCACTCAAAGGGCCTTTTACAGCCTTCAACAATTCAAAATTCCCTTTTTTCAATTGAATTTTAATGGCTCGATCCAGCAGTTTTCTTTTTTTCAGGTAACTGATGACAAGCTCGAAAAGATTGACATGTGCAAACCGGATATCAGACTTTTTTTTGGGAAGCTGTCGAACGATAAACCGGATATGCTCCCGCATTTCCAGTTCAAATTCAGGAGGGTAATCAAAAATATAAAATCCGATTTCATTCCCAAGCCCTTTATTGGCGAGAAGTTCATCGGATGTAAGCCGGTCGAGTATTTTATTCAGGCGGTTTTTAAAGGAAATCATGGTATAATCTCCATACATTTTAAAACATAATCTTCCGAATTATTTAAAAGATATGTTTTGATTTCGGGTACAACCGACACAGGCTGCAATTTAAGCGATCTTGTATTCTCAATATATTTTGCCTCCGCGAGGATTCTGAACACAACCTGCCTCAGCTTGTTTCGAGTTGTCTCTTTCCAGTTGTTTACCTTCGGATCAATCTGGCCGCACATTTCCAGGTAATCCTGCCAGTCTTTGGAGGATATATGCTTTTTAAATACCAGCCATTGCGGTTTGACTATTCTGAGCATAAAATCACCAATCAAGCGGCTGTGTTTAATCGAAGCTGCAAGAAGGGCTTGAACGAGAACATCAGATGATCCTTTATCAATGAGCTTTAAACATTCAGGTTTTACAAGAGACAGGCGCTCTTTTATCAACTTTGCCTGCCTTTTTGCAGATTCAGGGCTGCGTTTTTGTAAAACATTGTCTATGATAACTGCTTGATGCCAGGCATTGTCATCGACATTATCGAGCATGAGCCGGGCAATGATCCGGCTTTCGTAAACAAGCAGGGAACCTGCTACGATACTGCCGTTATATTCAATCTTTTTCATCTGCATTCTCCAGCCATCGATCAACAGCCTTTTTACGGAACCGCCAGTGTTTGCCAATTTTCTGCCCTGGCAGTTTTCCTTCCTGAGCCAGCTTATACAGCGTAGATAGAGGTATTTTCAGATACTTGGAAAGCTCCTGGATTGTAAATATCTGGTCATTGTTATCCATACTGGTTCCATATTTTGAGATAAAATGGTTCATTATTAACAGTTTTTGATGGAATTTGTCAATTTTTCTTTTTTTGCATGAACTCACATATGCCATCAAGAAAATGGGGCATAAGCCTAGCTTTTTCCTGATTTTGTTAAAATAAATCAAGGATAGCAATTTTTTCCTTGCAATTGTTTTTATGCTATGATAACTGGGACTGAAATATTCAGACATAAGCATTTTTTAGATTATTGCAACAAAAAATGTACAGAAATTGAATTTTTGTTTTTCCTCTGCGTTTACAGACTATCAACCTCAAAGGACTGGCTTGGAGGTGACTTACAATTCAAAAAAACTGATTCGGCGGTACAAAATGATGAAAACTCGCTTGAGCTTGAAGCCTGGTCAAAGGGGAAGCAAAAACTGTTTCAAAAATATGGTGATGATCTTATCTTATACCCGGCTTCCTGCATAACCCGGTCGTTCGAGCGACAAAATCGACTCCATGTCGTTCCGTAGATGCGGTCGGGAAACAAAATCAATACCACCACTGTCAGGAGTTCTGGCTCTTGTTCTTGATCTAACAGCAAATTTTGGTGCAAGTAAAGCGGTTTCTATGCCGATTTAGCCGGAAGTCCTGACTGTATTTCGTCGATTTTGCAGATCAACTAAGAAGTTAGCGCCTGGAGAAGGAAACGAATTTAATGGCAACCGATTATTCCCATCATCTTTTAGATGCGATTGTGGAGAGGAACTGGATTTTTCTGAAGGTACAGTTCAAGAAATGAAAAAGGTGAGTAAGAAAAAGGTGAGTAAGACTGGAAGATGGAAAACACACCATTGTATTTCGTAAAAGTGAGGCAAGAGAATTGCCTGCAAGTGCGTATTGTGAAGGTTTTGAGGAAAAGAAATATTCTTTAACCGTTTTAATTTCATAGTGTCTTTTACAACATATTGTTACTATGCCTGAGTTGTTACAAGTTTTTTTCGTTTAATTTAAACAGATATCATACAAGTAAGGAGGATTAAATGAGTTCGGTTCTTGAAAAAAAACAAATTTTTCGGCAGGAAAACGGTGAAAGCATTGAACTGATCGTATCAGGAGATGAATTTTATTCTCAACTTAGAACTAAAGAGGGATATTCCGCTATCTATGATTCAAAAAAAGAGGGATATTGTTATGCTGAATTAAAAAACGGTGCTTTTGTTACGTCCGGTATTTTTGCCGATGGAAATCCGCCTGAAGGGTTGAAAAAAAATCTCCAAGAGGACAAAAATGTAAGGGCAGAAAAGTTTGAAAAACGTTTTCGAAAGATCAGGGGTTATGATGATGCTATTGATTCTGGAGTATTTCATACTTTAGGTCGCAATAGGGGTTTGTTGGAAGGAGAGCGAGTCAATGAGGGTCAAGTTCGAGGATTGACCGTATTGGTAGAATTTGCAGACAAAAATACAAATATTTCTAAATATGATGTCGATGCGATGCTAAATGGAGATCGTTACAAAAGAAATGGTAATTATTGTTCTGTCAAAGAATATTTTTATCTCATGTCGAACGGTAAGCTAGAATATACAAATACGGTTGTAGGGCCAATAAAACTGAGTGAAAAAAAGTCATATTATGCAACAAATCTTTTTGTTCAGGAAGCTCTTGAGATTGTGGTTAATCAAGAAAATATCCGCTTGTCAGATTTTGATTCAAAAGGCAGAAATGTTGTAGATGCCTTAAATTTTCTTTTTGCGGGAGAAGCAATTTATGATTCTTCAAGAGACAATCTCTGGCCTCATAACGGGATATACAATTTCCATAACGACGGAATTAGAACCCATTTCTACCAACTAACCGATCTTGGTGATAGTCCGGCAAACCTTGCTATAGGTACTTTCTGCCATGAAAACGGACATATGTTATGCCGGTTTCCGGACCTGTATGATTATGGCAGGCGGGATTATAATGATAGACCGAGTAGAGGTATGGGGCCATACTGCTTGATGAGTTATGGCAATAAACTTTATAATAATAAAGTACCCTCGCCGATATGTGCATACCTTAGATACTTGGTAAATTGGCATAACAATGAGATAAATATTGGTGAACCGGGTATCTATCAAGCCAAGCATGGTGATTATGCCACTATATTCAAATATTCAACTGATAAAGAGAATGAATATTTTTTAGTTGAAAATAGAGCTATATATGATTTGGATAGATATTTACCATCCAGTGGTTTAGCGATATACCATTGTGATATAAATGGATCAAACGAGTGGGAAGGAGGTACAGTTGATCGCCATTATCAATGCGCCTTGATACAGGCTGATGGTAGATATGATCTTGAAAATAACAGAAGCGAAGATGCAAATGATCTATACGCAGAAGTAAGCGGAATTGCATTATCAGATGATACAAAGCCTTCATCAAACGGATGGGATGGATCAAGTTCGGGTTTAATCATTTCCAATATATCCACTCCAAGTACGACAATTTCATTCCAGACTGGAGAAAAGCCACCTCTACCTCCTCCTAAATTTGTTGTAAAAAAACGAAGCGTATCCGAAATGTCAATACCAGATCATAACATCGAAGGAATTTACAGCAAAGACATAAATATCCAAGAAAATGGGTATTTAAAACAAATTTCAATTGATGTTAAAATTACTCATTCAAATATGATTGATTTACAAGTAGTGATTATTGCCCCGTCTGGAAAAGCCATTATGCTTCGAAATTGCAGATCGTTAAGTAGCAATAATTTGGCTGAAACCTATGATTTTGAATCCTCTACCCCTGAGAACTTGAGATTATTAGAAGATGAGTTAATCAGCGGTTCATGGTATCTTTATATCCGGGATATTGAGAGAGGGGATATCGGCACACTAAATGAATGGGGAATTGAGATCAAATATGAGCCATATTAACCCTACAACGACACTTATAATAAGAGATATCTCATTCAAGCGAATGATTTATCCAATTTTTACACATAATTATACTTTTTGAAGTGGTTACAAA
>JAUCGE010000045.1 GCA_030377965.1 Desulfobacterales bacterium HSG16 | reverse complement strand
TATGATCAGGTACTTTTATACCTAACAATATAATGGTCGTGGATGAAATAAATTCTTATGGCATTAATTTTATCCACGACCATATAAGAATTATTATTCTTTCTCAAAATCTTCTTTACCTGCACCGCATACGGGACATTCCCAGTCATCTGGAATATCCTCAAATTTTGTACCTGCCGCAATGCCGCTGTCTGGATCACCTTCTGCCGGATCATAAACATATCCGCAAAGTGTGCATACGTACTTATCCATGTTCTACCTCCTTTTAGTGTTGTTTTTCGTTTAAATTTTACTATTTTTTTACAGGGCAACCACGAAGGTTTGCCCCTACAATAAATGTAACATAATTTATGCACAGGTACTTATTTTCCTGACTATAAATCAGCCTGTAATGCAGCGACTCTTTTTTCGATCTCATCGCATACATCGCGCATGAATTCAATTGGTTTGCCAGCCGGATCAGGCAGATCCCAGTCTATGCGTTCTGCGCCCGGAACCAGGGGGCATTTTTCTCCGCAGCCCATAGTCACAATATAGTCCGGCTGTTGTTCAACAAGGGCTGTTTCAATCGATTGGGGCTTTCGAAATGCCATATCAATCCCTTTTTCATGCATAACTTTGATCATATCGGGATTGATATTTTCTACAGGCTCGCTTCCGCCACAGGAAGCGTCGATTTTATCACCGGCCAGGTATTGGGCAAATGCTGCTGCCATCTGGCTGCGGCAGGCATTTTCTCTGCAAGCAAAAAGAATTTTTTTTCTTTTGAGCAGAGGAGATATAAAGCTTTTTACGGTCTGCTCAATATCCTTTTCTGCTTCAAAATGATTTTTCATATCTCCTCGCGCCTCAATGCCTCTGTAACCAAGAGTACAGTCAAAACTGGCTCCGACCGCATCAAGAAAATATTTTGCAATCAGATTGACCCCGTCGAACAGTTGTTTTCCCTTTGTAGCGCCCAACGAGAGTATAAGTCCGCACTTTTGTTTTGCTCTGGGGTCGGAAAGCTTGAATATATATTTTCGTGACCACATGGCCTGACATCTGTCAATGAGGATTTTCAATTGCCCTGTCACCCCGTAAAAGAAGATCGGAGTTGCGGCAACAATGATATCCGCCTTGCGAAGCAGGGGATAAATTTCGGCGGACATGTCATCATCGTCAATGATACAGAAACCTTTTTTTTCGCAATAACCGCATCCTCTGCACGGAGTGATATTCTTTTGGGCAACTTCAATGACTCTGGTCTGCGCTCCCGTTTTTTCGGCTTCTTTCAAAAAGGTTGTAAGAAGATTAGAAGTATTACCACCTTTTCGGGGGCTTCCCTGTAATCCCAATACCAGCATAATAAAAATTCCCCTTAATTTTATTTTGTGGTGCAAAGTTTAAATTCTGCAAAGATCTTTATTTCACATGACACTTGGAACATGTGGTTGGACCTGTTTTGTTCCCGGCCTTTTTTTCAGCTTTATGACATTTGATACAGAGCTTGTTCATTACCTGTTTCTTTTTCAGCGTTTTTTTTGCTTTCAAATCGTCAATAGCACCGGGTGCTTTTGGGAAAAGATCATGGCAGGCATTACAGTCTTTGAGTTGAGTCTGATGCATTTCATGATTGAAAGGAACCTTTCCCTTGTATCCGCCGGGAATCTCAATTTTGGCAGCGCCTTTGTTTTCTTCTTTAGCAGCGTCTTTGTTTTCCTCTACGGCAACAGCAAAGGCTGCTGCAATGAGTGTAATGGTGAAAAAAAATACGAACAGTGTTTTTGTCTTCATGGCTTTTCTCCTTTTAATAGGCTTCATCATAAGAAAGATCTTCCTCTGTCACTTTACTGCTGAAAATTGTATATATCCATATTTGATACCCGATTACAATGGGTATGAATACTACGACCACACCGAGCATGATTTTCAGGGTAAGAGGACTCGATGAAGCATTCTGTGCGGTAAGGCTGAAAGCCGGGTCAAGACTGGAAGGAAAAAGGTTCGGATAAAGCCCGATCACACCGAAAAACGTTGATCCTACAATTGTTAAGGCAGATGCAAACCATGCTTTGAGCCAGGTCTTTTTCAAAATAAAAAATTTGGTTGCAAAAAGAGCGAGAACCGTTATGAGGATAACCAGAAACAGGGCAGGATGGGCAATGTAATTATCATACAATTTTGTTGCAAATTTACTTGAAACAAGAAAAATCACAGCAGCTGCGGCAAGCCAGTACCAGAGCTTATTTGCAGCCAAACCTGCTCTTTCGTTAAGATCTCCTTCGGTTCTTATAGCAATCCACAATGCACCATGAACAAGGAAGAGAAGAAGAAAAAGAACTCCGCCCAGAAGCCCGTATGGATTTAAAAGGGAAAACAGATTTCCCTGGTTGACTCCATTTCCATCAATTGGAATTCCCTGGAAAATATTGGCGAAAGCCACACCGAACAGAACGGCTGGAACCAGGCCGCCGATGAAAATACATATGTCCCATATTTTTTTCCATGTATCATTGTCCACCTTGCGCCTGAACTCAAATGCAACACCACGCAGAATAAGTGCGAAGAGAATGAGCATCAGAGCTGAATACATGGATGAAAACATAACAGCATACACCGTCGGGAAAGCTGCAAATGTAACTCCTCCGGCAGTAATGAGCCATACTTCGTTTCCGTCCCATAGAGGGCCTATGGAATTTATCATCAATCTTTTATCAGTATCACTTTTTCCCAGAAACGGATACAGAACACCTATTCCGAAATCAAATCCATCTGTCATGAAAAACACTGCCCACAACAGGCCCCACAAGAAAAACCATATTGCCTGTAAATCCATTTGATCCTCCTGAAATTATTATTTTACGGAGATTTTTTAAATTTTTACGCCAGGTCTAAAAATGTATCAGACCGGCCCTTTTCTGGCATTTTTTGCAATCAGATAAAAACCGACTGCTCCCAGAAGCCCATAGATAAGGATGAAACCAATCAATGAAAACAGTACCTGTGTGCAGGCCACCGGAGAGACAGCATCGGATGTTTTCATCAATCCATATACAATCCAGGGCTGTCTTCCAACTTCTGCCACAATCCATCCGGCTTCAATGGCAATATAAGGCAGGGGGATGGCAAAAAGCATAATCTTGAGGTATATCGGGCTTTCGACAAGGCGTTTTCTCAGAAAAAAACCAACGACTGTCAGAATGACAAGCAGAGTTCCTATCCCGACCATTGTTCTGAATGCAACGAAAGTGAGGAAAACAGGAGGTCTTTCATCTTTGGGGAAATCTTTCAAGCCTCTGACTTCCGCGTTGAAATCATGGTGTCCCAGAAAACTGAGAAGGCCTGGTATGGAGCCGATTTCAATTATATTCCGCTCGTTTTCCTCATCGGGTATGGCAAAAAGATGAAGAGGAGCTCTTGTAGTCGTTTCCCAATGGGCTTCCATCGCTGCAAGCTTTGCTGGCTGCGTCTCGGTTACATGAACTCCATGCATATCACCTTCGACTGCAATGAAAATTGAAAAAATAAGCCCGAAAATCAGGCCCATCTGAAAAGATTTTGTAAAAAACTCAATATGCTGTTTTTTCAAAAGATGATAAGCTGAAATACCCATCACGAAAAAAGCGCTCAGGACATAAGCTCCGCTCACTGTGTGGAAAAATTCGAGTATGGCGAATTTATTGAATACAACCGCTGCAAAATCGACCAATTCTGCCCGGCCGTTTCTGATGGCATAACCGACCGGATGCTGCATCCAGCCATTTGCGATCAATATCCAGACACCTGATAAGGTTCCTGCAACAGCTACAAGCCACATACAGATGGCATGTGCTTTTTTCGAAATCTTGTTCCAGCCGAAGATCCACAGGCCGATCAGGGAAGATTCGAGAAAAAAAGCCACAGTTGCTTCTATTGCCAGAAGAGATCCGAAAATATCACCCACATAAGCTGAATAGCGGGACCAGTTTGTTCCAAATTGGAATTCGAGGGTAATTCCGGTAACAACTCCCAGAGCAAAATTGATCAGGAAAAGTTTGCCCCAGAATTTAGTCATTTTAAGATATATTTCATCACCTGTTTTAACATACTTCGTCTCCATAATGGCCACGAGAACAGACAGCCCGAGAGTAAGAGGAACAAACAGAAAATGAAACATGGTGGCCGCAGCGAATTGCAGCCGTGAGAGCAGTAATACGTCCATTATAATCTCCTTTAGTCTTCTTCCCACCATCCTTTTGCGATGTGTTTTTCTCTTTCTTCTTCTGCCAGTTTTTTAAGCTTGTACGCTGAATCCCTTAAAACACCATACATTATACCACATCCGGTATCCTCACGTTCAATATCGCCCTTATCCGCGAGTTTGAGCATTGACTTTACAAGGTCCAGCGTTTCTTTGATATTGAAGTCACAGGATCTCACTGGTTTCACCCCTGCAAAAATTTTGTGGTTCGATTGTTCCCTGGCTTTTGGGAGAATATTCTATATATAAATATCCGGTGTATGGACATATCTTGCAGATCCTTTTTTTCATTACTATTTTTTCGTTGTTCATTCTGTTGGATTTATACAATTTGCGTGCCATAAGGCAATGATTTGGCAATAAAGATATTTTTCGTGAGTTCTCACAGACCCAAGTCTGGAAATCAGTGATACTTCTTTGTACTTAAACGGTTTATCTGGCAGCAGATATTGCTGAAATAACTATCTGAAAATTTGTTCAGTTTGTGACAGATCAGAGGAAATTTCTGGAAAATATTTCATAGAATCAATATTTTCATGTCTCGAAAATGTCCATGAGACATAGATGCTTCATAAGACACAATTAAACAGGAACGCGGGTTGAGGGTAAGAAAGACAGCAGAGCGGAAATCCGCCCTGCCGGTTTATATGTTGGGAAATCCCTTAATCGAAAGACTATATAAGTCTATAATTCACTGTTACGAAACATATTCAACATATTGGGATGATGGATTTCTTCCTCCATATCTATTGTGTGGCATACCTTGCAGTTTTTATTCGCACCTATAGGATACTGATTTTTCTGGTATTGCATGGGTTGAATATTATCCCTGTCTTTATCCAGAAAATTGGCTGTCGGATAAACCGCATGGCTGCTTCCATGACACGCCTGGCACATAATTCCTGCTTCACCGGTTCGCATATGAAAGAGTTGTTCCCTGTTTTTTGTCCACATATTGATTTCCGATTCATCAGTTTCAGGGGGCTGAAAATCCACATGGCAGTTCAGGCAGTCCGGCTCGTTGATCCACGGCTTTCTCGGGCTTACCTGATCTATATTCTGGACGGCCTGTGGGGAAAGGTATTTCATAAGACGATCTGCGCTTTTTTTCCCAGCCTGTTTTTCTGCCACAAGAAGGCTTAGAGCCAGATCTTCCATTTTTCCGTGGCAATTAATGCAGTCCATGTCGAGGCTTTTGTGTATGCCCCTGAAAAACCGGGTATTGCCGTCGGGTGATGAAGGGTGGCACAAATGACAGGCATCTCCATCTTTTTCTGTAAGATAGTTGGCATGAAAACCGTGAATGGATGCAGAAAGATTTAATCTTTCGCTTTGCCCTTCTGCCCCTGAGATGCTGTCTGAATGACAGGAGCTGCAATCTATAGATCTGCCTTTTTGGGCCATATCTAAAAGATTGGTTCTGCTTATCCTGTCATGAACGGTCAGAATATCATTTGAGGTCTGATCTGAAATTCCCCCTGAGCCTTTGGCACGCCATTTTCCTCCATGACAATTGTTACAGCCCATTTCTGTTGAAACAGGTGCGACAACCCGTGTTTTACCAAGAATTTTTCCGTCTGTTTTACTGCGAGCCTCAATTGTAAATACCGGGTATGGGTTGAAAGATCCATCATCTTTATAAGGACGGACAGGGATGGATTCAGCAGCAAATGCCATAAGATCCTGGTTCAACTCCATCGTCCCATTCAATGTTTTATCATAGGTAATCTGCAAATTCTGAAGTTTTTTCTGTCCCGAATCTTTGTATGTCAATTCGACATCCTCGGTCACTATTTCAGGCGTTTCTCCTCTGCGGATCAATTGGGCGAATAGATTGTTTCCTTCAGGGCCCATGCCATGAAACTGCTTACTGTCCGGGATGGTGTACATGCCTGAATCGCTCCATGCCAGAAGGACGTATTCGCTTTTTTCTTCATCAAATTCAGGAATTTTAACCGGATTTTCCATCGGAATTTTAACCGGCAGATTTTGCATGTCTGCACTGGCTTTGGTATCTTTTTTCCCGTGCAATCCCTGGACTATAAACCTGGCAAGGGTCATACGCTCTTCGGAAGTACCCATGAATTGCGGCATATAATCGTTTATTTTTCCCTGGCCGTTTAACTGGGAATCCATGCCGAGTATTGAATAGCGAGAGGTCAGGGGCAGGATATCGTTTAAAGGCCCTCCCACAGAATGACAGGATATGCATTCGATCTTGAATATTTCCCGGCCTGCTTCAAGCATATTATCATCTTTTATTTCTCTGTTTTTTATCCATTTTGCTGTTTGCAGCAGCCCGTTTTTATTCAGATATTCTTCTTCCCAGACCCGTATGGAATTAGACCAGGTGTGGCCGTAAATCAAATATGGCCTGCGGCTTGCTTCACGTATCCATTCAAAGGCTCCCATATAGACCAGGCCGATTGCCAGAATAACAAAAGCAGCGGGTTTTTTTACGGAACCAGGCATACGAATGGCCATAGCCAGAGAACCGATAAACAAAAGCGGCAGGAACCACATAAAAATTTTAACCACCGGAATCAGTTCCGGCGAGCGCCCCATAACCATAGCTCTGGGTGCGTCAGGAAGGGCTTTAAAGTACCAGAATGCAAATATCATCATGAATACAAATGGCAGGATGAGCCATTTTGCACAATATCTGATCATGGTTTCCCTGAACTCTGTTTTTTTGATAAAAACCGCTGTCACAAATCCGAAAATTCCGGCAAGGACTAAAGAGAGTGCAGTTCTGAAGAATAAGGAGGGTAACATTGTGGGGTTAAAAAAACCATCCCACATGTTTCCGGTTTCAGGCCATTCGCCAGGAGTCAGCATGAAAGCGATAATGCCATTTACGAAAAACAATGACAGCCACGCAAAAAGAAAATACAGCCAGCCGATCTTGAGATGAGCTTTTCTATTCATTTTGCCAAAGCGGTAATAATACACGAAAATAGCTATGATTTCACATCCGAAACAGACCCATTCCGCAGCCCAGATAAAAACAAAGTGATGGGTCAGGGTTGATGTGGCATCCGGGCTTATCAGTGAGATGATAAACCAGATACCAACTCCTGTCACACTGCCAAAAACCACGCTCAAAAGCATGAAAAAACGGCTGTGTTTTTTTGTGAAATCAAGGATATCTGATGAGTTTTCCCTATACCCTTTCATTTCGGTCAATACCAGAAAAAGCCCCCCGCCCACTGCAAAATGTGCAACATATACATGAACGACGGCTATAATGACCATGAGAAGGCCGCCGCCGGTAGAATACAATTCCCATACCGGATAATTCATGATCCTTCCTCCTCAGCCGGCACATATGCCAGCTTCAACATATACACAACCAGAGCAATACCGATAAACAGCACAGCTAAAAAAAGAATAAGAGAAGAATAGCCAGGTGTAACTTTCAGAGATGAAACCGTAAAATATGGTGCAATCAAGGCATCACGAATCATATCCCGCATCAATACCATGATTGCAATGGTGGCAATAGTCCATCCTGTGCAGGCAGCTACTCTTGTATAAAATCCAGAAATCAGAGATAAAACCGTTCCGACCAGACCTGACATGAAAAGAATCGTCCCAAGAGTGTCCTGGCCCATGAACATTCTCCTGATTTCCTGGGGCAGGGCCATAAAAAACCATATTCCCACAGGAATCTGGATCAGGGTGGCAAAAGTAAACCATTTCATCCCGTTTTCAATATCTGCTTTTGAATCATTGCCTGTTTTCCGGTCTTTGAATTTTTTGACAATTGCCTGGAAAAGACCTCCTATTGCCACGGAACTGATAACGAAATGAAGATATCGAGGTATCAGGGAAGGTTCGGCAAAATTTAGAATAGTGCCGTCTGGATTGTCAAAATATCGAGTCCATTGTTCAGGGGAAATCATTAAAGTCATGTTGTTGGTAAAGAGAAATCCGATAACAAGCATGAGAATAACAGAGACAGCTATGAAAAATACGCTGCCCGGACGATCAAATCTGTAATCGAAAATATATGCTGAGTAATATGCTGTCAAAAGCATTCCCACAAGAGAAAGCCAATAAACTGCCATAAGCACTGAACTCGTATATATAAAAGGTGAGTACAGAACCTGGACGAACAGAAAGGGTGCTACTCCGGTATTTACCGTAAATGCTATGATAAACGGGAGTATCGCTCCTGTCTCTTTTGCCAGTACCCGATTTTTGAATCTACTTTCAACAGAGGATGCAAGGGCAATTATTCCTCCTCCCAGCATGGCGTTCATGAACAGAAGATGGACAACAAATGTCAATATCAGAAAAAATTTGAACCAGCCCCAATGAACCGGTATTGCTTCAGACATGGGGATAAGCTGTGATACATCCATCAAAAACACTCCCGTTTTTCATTCAAGATTTTTATTGTTATTATTATTTATTATTTTTTACATTTCAGCCATTGCTCTCAATAACGGCTTTTCCGATTTTTTTTCCATATGCAAAACAGGCATCCAGGCCCTTTTCATCAGGAACGTACTGGATTTTTACACCAGGATCTATGATGTCAAATTTCATGGATGCAAGTTCTTTTGTAAGAAGCTTGATCGATTCACCTGACCATCCGTAAGATCCGAAAGCACCAGCGATTTTGTTCTGGGGTTTCAAGCCTTTCATATATGTCAGCACATCTGCAACCGTTGGGAAAATCTGGTTATTCAATGTGGGTGATCCTATGACAATTGCCTTTGAGTCCAGAACTTCGGTTATGATATCACTTCGATGGGATTTTCTTATGTGTATGGGTTTTACCATAACACCTTCATCTGCTATACCCGCTGCAATTGATTCTGCCATAGCCTGGGTACTGTTCCACATGGTATCGTAGATAACCACAGCCTTGTTTTCGATTTCCTGTCTGCTCCATTTCGAATACGCATTTATTATTTTTCCCGGATCTTTTCTCCAGATAATACCGTGGTCAGGGCAGATAGTCTCAATTTCAAGTCCGAGTGCTGCAACATTTTCAAGCAGTTTGAGAATACGGGGTGCATAGAGCATCAGGATATTTGCAAAATATTTTTTTGCATGAAGCATGATCTCATCGCCAACCTGATCATCAAATGTCTCATAACCGGCATAATGCTGGCCGAAACCATCGGAAGAAAATAGAATTTTTTCTTCTTTCATATAAGTGAACATGCTGTCCGGCCAGTGGATCATCCGTGTTTCCAGAAAGGTGAGAGTCCTTTTTCCAAGACTTAATTCTTCATTGTTTTCAACCGGGCGGTAATCCCATTTTTGGGGGAAGTGCAGGGCAAGATTTTTTGCGCCTATTTTCGAGCAGTACAAAGGTTTGCCTTCGCCGATTTTATGCATTACCCTCGGCAGTCCGCCGGAATGATCCATTTCCGTATGATTGCTTATCACATAATCGATTTTTTTCGGATCGACTATTTGAGAGATATTGTCGATGAGCTGATCAGCAAATTGTTTTTTTACCGTATCGATAAGAGCTATTTTTTCATCCACTATCAAAAAGGCATTGTAACTTGTACCAGCATGGGTTGAATAACCGTGAAAATCTCTGATATTCCAGTCCGTGACTCCTACATGGTAAATGCCCTCAGCTATTTTTACAGGTTTCATATTTATATCCTTTCTGTTCCACAATTTTTGTTTGTCGATATCCTCACACATTTGTTCTAAGGGAATCCAAAGAAATAATATAGCCAATTATCGACGGCAGGGCGGGGTTTTTGTCCCTGCCATTTTTTGGCGGAACCCCGCCCTGTCATCGTGTATTTTATTAATTGAGAAATTCCCTAAGCAGGCCCTCCGAGAGACTTGAACATCTTTCTGGTTGCACCACATACAGGGCATTTCCAGTCTTCCGGCAAGTCTTCAAACTGAGTTCCTTTTTTGATCTTTCCTTTTCTGTCTCCTTTATCTGGATTATAAATATAACCGCAATTGCTAGTCTGACACTGATACATTTCTTCGGGATTTGCCATTTTTTTGCTCCTTTTTCGATTTTTGCATAATTTTTGTTCAATCCGTCCAGTTCTCAAACCTATAGAGCCAATATTAAAAAAGTTGACAATGATTTTTAAAATCAGCCTGTTTGAGACACTATCAAAATTCGTGCCATACTGAGACGGATAATCTTCTGCACAAATAATTTTTTATTGAAAAATATCAATCATCTTGAAACTCAGCAGGATTTTCTCCAAGAAAACGATACAGAGTGGCTCTTCCAACCCCAAGAATTCTTGCGGCTTTAGCTTTGTTCGCCCCTGTTTTTGTAAGCGCTTCTCTGACTGAACTGACATCAAGTTTGCGGGATGGGCCTCGCCTGGGCGAAGGATTTATGCAGGCATTGACTTCCATTGGAAGATCTTGAGGAGAAATAAATTTTTTGTGACATTTGACTATGGAAAACAGAACAGCGTTTTGAAGCTCCCGTACATTTCCAGGCCATTTGTAACTCATCATCATGGACATTGCTTCATCGGAAAATTTTGGAAGGACATCTGTCCTGTTATTTTTTGCACTCAAAATAAAGTGTTCGATCAGAAGGGGAATATCGTTTTTTCGTTCACGGATGGGAGGAATGTTTATCGGAATCACATTGAGTCGATAATAAAGATCCTCACGGAATTTATTTTTCCTGATTTCTTTTTTCAGGTTTTTGTTGGTAGCGCTTATGATGCGTACATCTACGGAAACTGTTTTTTCTCCGCCAACTTTTTCAAATGTGCCTTCCTGCAGGAAACGAAGAATTTTTACCTGCATCGGCTTTGAAAGTTCCGCTACTTCATCAAGAAAAACTGTACCCTTGTCCGCAAGTTCGAACCTTCCTTTTTTATTCCGGATAGCCCCGGAAAAAGCTCCTTTCACATGACCGAAAAGTTCGCTTTCGATCAAGCCTTCCGGCAATGCGCCGCAGTTGATCGGAACAAAGGACGCACCGCTTCTGGTGCTTGCATTGTGAATAGCGTTGGCTACAAGTTCTTTGCCAGTGCCTGTTTCACCATAAATATGGACTGGAAAATCATATACGGCAACATCCGTAATCTGCTGAAAGACATCAAGCATTTTACTGTCCTTGCCGATAATATTGGAAAAACCTGCAAGTTCTCCGACCTTCCTTTTAAGGTCGATGATATCCGTTACATCTCTGAAGCTGGCCAGCACCCCGAAATTTTTGTGGTTTTCATCCTTCATCATGGTCGCACAAACTTTGATTCGACGTAATTCACCATTTTTAGTAACAATATTGATGGAATATTCGATAGAATCGTTAATAACGGGTTTGTTGTCACAAAAAGAACATCGTTTTCCGCAGATCGGCCCACCATGAGCTATGTGGCAATCTTTCCCAAGAATTTCCGATCTTTTGTAACCGGTTATTTTTTCAGCGCCTCTGTTGTAATAAAAAATGCGCCTGTCCAGATCATGTGCGATTATACCATCTTTGAGGTTATCAAGAATACGTTCCAGGTTTTTGGGATTTGCTATCATATCATCAAGGGATTTTTTGTTCATAATAGATGCCTCAAGAGGATGATAAAAATGATTTTTTCTGTTCTTAAAACTTGCTGTTTCTGAGAAAACTGTAGTTTCATTTTTTTTATCACAAGGTTATATTCCCATGTCGTCTGAATTATTATGGTATCATTTTCATTTTGCGTAAAACGTCTCTGGGTATCATGTATAATTCATAAATTCAATACAAATCACAACAATGCTTGTTGAGGATTTGGAAAAAATGTTAATGCTCATCTTGAAAAAATTGGCTTTATATGGAATTAATTATTGAGCCTGTTTTCACTCATGAAATTTGGGAATAAGCCAAAAATGATTATATTTTAAATTGTTTGAAGTGAACGCTTTAGCGCTCAAAAAATTCTCGTTAAATGAAGTTCAATCACGAAAATTAAGGAGTATTATGAATCCTGCAATACAACCATTGATAAAAACAGTTCAAAATATGCCTATTCCAGACCAATTGGAAATTCTCAGGGAAATTACCATGTCAATATCTGTTAACTGGGAAAAGACAAATATTTCAGATGATTTCTGGCATCCGAAAACAATTCAAGAACATTTGAATGCAAATCCTGTTGAAGCTGTTAGAGATATTGATGATCTGGCAGCAGATTTCTGGCCTGAAGATGAAAGTGCGGATGACTTTATCAAATATACATATGCTTTACGGAAAGAGGATAGGAAAGCAAGTTGAAAAATATAAATATGTTGTTGCTTGATACCAATATTGTCTCTTTTATCTTCAAAGGTGATTCCCGTATTAATGATTACAAGCCATATTTGAAAGGAAATGGTTTTGCCATATCATTTATGACGGTTGCAGAACTTTTTCAGTGGACTATGGTTCGCAAATGGGGGAACAGGAGAATAAAAAAAATGGAGGCAGAGATTAAAAAGTATCTGGTTCTGCCGTTTGATTTTGAAGTATGCAGATTATGGGGTGCAGTTAGATCTGAATGCCAGTCTGTCGGCCATCCGATTTCTGCTCAGGATGCCTGGATAGCTGCAACTGCTTTACAGCATGATTTACCGATTGTAACACACAACCCTTCTGATTTTGAGCCTGTGAATGAGCTTGAGATTATTACTATTATAGGCAAAATTAACAGTTAAACAAGCTGGAAAGAAGGCTCAATGTATAATGCTCATCTTGAAAAAGTAGGGTTTGTATGGAATGAAGCAAAGACCGGATGAACAGGATTAGAAATCAAGATAATCCTTTAATCCTGTTCATCCTGATTCAGACAAATAACAACCATGATCTTGAAAAATGGAGACCAAATGGAGGCCAAAACTAAAAAAGGATTACAGGAAATCCCGTAACCCCTTGATTTTTTATGGTGGGCGATACTGGGTTTGAACCAGTGACTTCTACCGTGTGAAGGTAGCACTCTCCCGCTGAGTTAATCGCCCGTATGAATCGTTATTGGAAAACTTCTATATCCGCTTGATGGCTCCCAGTCAAGGATTTTTGTATCCGGTGTCTTTATTTTCTTTTTCATTTTCTGCCACAATATCTGAAACATCCCCCGGCTCCGGCTTATCTTCTGATTCATCATCCGGCTTATCTTCCGCTATATCTTCTGGCACTTCCTGCGTAACAATCTCCTGAATCACAGGCAAAAAGTTTTCCGGTATACTGTCTGGAATTTCTTCCGGCTCCTGCTTATCATCCGGTTCATCATCCGGTTCATCATCCGGCTTATCTTCCGCTATATCTTCTGGCACTTCCTGCGTAACAATCTCCTGAATCACAGGCAAAAAGTTTTCCGGTATGCTGTCTGGAATTTCTTCCGGCTCCTGCTTATCATCCGGTTCATCTTCCTGCTTATCATCCGCTATATTTTCTGGCAATTCCTGCGTAACAATCTCCTGAATCACAGGCAAAAAGTTTTCCGGTATGCTGTCTGGAATTTCTTCCGGCTTCGGCTCAACTTCAGGTTTATTTTCGGCCACATCCGGTATGGTAATTCCCCGAATTTCTTCAGCCAGAGAATCTTCTGTCACGCTATCTAATATATTCCTCTGTTCCGGTTTGCCGCTTGATTCTTCTTCTGCCATGTTCGTTGAGCTGACCTCCCCGGTTTCGGGCAGGGCATTCTCTGTTACACCATCTGAAATATTTTCGGTTGCTTCATCGTTCGTTTTTTCAGGGAGTGTCTGTTCAAGAGAATCCTGGCTTAGTTCTTCGAGTTCTTTCGGGGTGGGCAGATCTCTTAAATTCTTTAAATCAAACACCTCCAGAAAACGCTTTGTTGTTCCGTATATCAAAGGCCGCCCCGGAATTTCCTTTCTGCCAAGTACGCGAATGAGCCTGCGTTCCAGAAGCATCCGCACCACTCCTCCAGAATCCACGCCCCGGATGTACTCTATATCACTTTTCATCAGTGGCTGGTTCCAGGCAATTATGGCCAGAGTCTCCATTGCTGCCTTGCTCAATCTGGCTGGTGATGCCTGAACAAATAGCTTGACGTATTCCTTGTATTCAGAGCGGGTTCTGATCTGGTAGCCGCCTGCAACCTCTTTGAGTAAAAAACCTCCTGCCCTGGCTTCATATTCTTCTGCCAGCTGCTTCAAGGCATCAGTAATGGGTTCTTTTTCAGAGTCAGGCAGTACCTTTTGTATCCGCAGGATGGTCAAAGGTTCTTTTGAAACAAAAAGCAGACTTTCGATTATGGGTTTTATATCTTCCATTCTTCAGCTTTATATATAAAATAACCGGATCATACCGCTTTGCACATGCTGGGTAACCCGGATCAGGTTCAATCTGGCCATTTCGAGTATGGCCAGAAAGGTTATGACTATATCCTCTTTTTCCGGAGCCTCACCAAGAATTTCATGAAAAGTGACAGCACTTTTTATGTCCAGGACATCAATTAGCTGGTTGATTCTTTCCTTTATGGAAATCCGGTCATTATCCAGGTTTATTCGATGTTGTTCCGGAACCTGTCTTAATACATTCTGGAACGCATCAATCAGTTCGAAAAGACCGATTTTTATAAGCTCATCTTCTCTTTTGTCAATGGCCCATTCTTCTGCTGGCGGTTCCCTTAAAAACGTATCTTCTCCCAGAAGGTTTCTTTCATGCAGCCGTTCGGCCACTGATTTCATCCGCAGGTACTCAAGAAGAGGGCGGGTAATTTCAAGTCTTGGGTCTTCATCATCCTCATCTTCATTTTCGTGAATCGGCAGGAGCATCTTCGATTTGATCTGGGTCAAAGTCGAAGCCATTACCAGAAAATCCCCTGCAAAATCGATATCCATAGCCTGCATCCATTCCATATATTCCAGATATTGATCGGTTATCAGAGAAATAGGAATGTCATAGATGTCCACCTCATTTTTTTTTATGAGGAAGATCAGAAGATCCATAGGTCCTTCGAAAATGTTTTTTACATTTACTTCATATATATCACTCGCGTTTATTATTTCCGGCATTTATTATTTTCGGCTTTGATATTTTTCGGTTTGTGGAGGCCGTATGCCCCTCCTTATGGCAAGGAGGGGGGTGGTGAAAAAATTATATTTTCATGGCAGAACGAACTTCCTCCATAGTCTGCTGGGCAATTTTTCTGGCCTTGTTGGAGCCGGTAACAATGATATCTGCTACAAGTTCGGGACGTTGTTCATAATAGCTGCGTTTTTCCCGGATAGGCTCAAGGAAATTTATGAGATTGGCAGCCATTTTTTTCTTACAGGCAACACACCCGATTCCGGCCTTGCGGCATTCAGCATTCATTTCATCAACAAGGCTTTTGTCTGAATAAAGCTTGTGAAAGTCGAACACATTGCAGATATCAGGATTGCCCGGATCATTTTTTCTTTGACGATCTGGATCGGTTATCATCTTGGATACCGATGATGCAATTTCTTCTGGCGAGTCAGCAAGAAAAATAGCATTGTTATAGCTTTTGCTCATTTTACGGCGATCTGTGCCAAGAACTTTTGACATTTTTGTCAGGATGGCCTGGGGTTCTGGAAAAATATTACCGTAAAAATAGTTGAATCGACGCGCTATTTCCCGCGTAATCTCGACATGGGGAACCTGATCGATTCCTACTGGCACACAGTCTGCCTTATAAATAATGATATCTGCTGCCTGAAGTACGGGATATCCCATAAAACCGAAAGTTGACAGATCTTTGTTGCCAAGCTGGGCAATTTGATCTTTATACGTAGGGTTTCTTTCGAGCCAGGGTACGGGAGTAATCATGGAAAGAATCAAAAACAGCTCGGCATGTTCCTTTACATGAGATTGCACGAACAGAGTGCTTTTTTCATGGGAAAGCCCTGCGCTCAGCCAGTCGATGACCATATTTTTTACATAATCAGATATATTGCCCGTATCATCATAATCGCTGGTCAAAGCATGCCAGTCCGCAATGAAATAAAAGCATTCATAGGTATCCTGCATTTCGATCCAGTTAGCCAGGGCACCGTGCAGATTGCCGAGGTGAAGGTGTCCTGTGGGACGCATTCCGCTCAAGATCCTTTTTTTCCGAGTCATGACTCAAATCTCCTTCATACATGTAGTTTCAAAGGTTACTTAAAAGTAACCGATTATTCTACAGGCGAACGTTTCAGGATGCAATAAAATTATGAATTTTTTATTGTCGGACATGACACATAATGACGGACAAAATTGAGTTCATCATGTCGAGTTTTTACATGTCCGTCGAGCCGTGCATCCAAGACCGCTGTTAAAATTTCCCGGTATATCGGGCCAGGCTCGATATTCATACGCATCAGATCCCTGCCTCGAATCGAAGTCCTGGTATTTTTCAATCTGGTGACATAAAAAGAAATGCTTTTTTTTATTTCTTCGTCTTCAGCAGCCGCCATCAGAAACAGGATCAATTCGAGTCGAAAATCATTTAATTTTCTGTAAAGTTTACTGTTCTGAACAGGCATATTGTTCTTCATCCAGTACAGGCAGCTATGTAAATCAAAACGTTCCTTGCAGAAAACAGAATAAAACCTGGGTACGATTTCCAGTTTGTCGCAGATGGCTTCCGAGGCTTTCCCGTCGCATTTTGCTATCATGGCCATGAAATAGACCGCCCATCTGTTACAGTTTTCCTGCATATAAAGCAGTTTATGCCACGAAAGCACCTTTTTTACCGATTCGAGCAGAGACAGCATACTCTGATCCGGTTTAAGATTCGGGTGAATAATGGTGAGCAGCCCATAGTCATCAAGCCGCTTTATGGCAGGCGCAGGGTTTTCCTCCTCAAGAATCTGCCGAAGCTCGTTAAAAACCCTTCTCCCGCTCAGTTTTGGAAAAAAATCCATCTTGACCACGCTCTTTATCAAAGCGACTGTAGGCTTTCCAAGATTGAAACCAAACCTCTGCTCGAATCGTATTGCCCTGTAAACTCTGGTCGGATCTTCCACAAAGCTCAGGTTATGCATCACCCGGATAGCCTTTTCCTTGATATCTTTCTGGGCAGAAAAAAAATCGATCAATATTCCAAAATGATCGGGGTTGAGCTGGATGGATAAAGTGTTGACGGTAAAATCCCGCCTGAACAGATCAAGCTTGATGGAACTCATCTCCACTGTGGGAAGATCCGCTGGAAAGCGGTAATGTTCCATCCTGGCAGAAGCTACATCAATTTTGAAACCGTCCGGGAATATGATAACGGCAGTTCCGAACTTGCTGTAGGCGTGGGTTCGTACCTGGTGTGTTTTTGCATATTCTGCCGCAAATTTTATTCCGCTGCCTTCAATGACAATATCGACATCTTCGTTTTTTCTGTACAGGAAAAGATCTCTTACAAATCCGCCCACAACATAAACTCCGTAACCGAGATTGTCGGCTATTGAGCCTATTCCTTTCAAAAGATCAAGCAAATTGTCTGACAGTCTTTCTTCCATCATATGCAAGACATTTCTTCTCCTGGCATTAACTTCTTTTCTAAAGGGATCAGGCGGGTGCTGTCCTGAAAAAGACTGTTCCTGCACAAGAGTGTTGAGAAGATCTGTTCTGGTTATGACACCGACTATTTCATCATTTTCAACCACCGGCAGCACTCTTTGTTTGTTATCAATGATCTGTCTTTGAATTTCAGGCAGTTGGGCATCAGCAGACACCCGGCCCGGTTCGGGTGTCATGTATTCTCCGACCGTAAATTCTTTTAATTCCAAGTATATGACTTTAGATATAACCTGGCGTGCTATATAGCCTAAAAGCTCTTTTGTCCCCTTATTTTTTCGAGTTACAATCAGAGCGTTGATATTGTATCTTGTGAGCAAATGCCTGGCTTCTTCGCAGGTGACTTTTTCATCCACAGTAATGGCAGGAGAAGACATAAGGTCATGTGCCAGTTTATTCGATTTGACGTTTTTATGAAGAAGATCCATAAGGATCTGCTCTGTCTGGGTCAGGGTTTTGTCACGAATGGTCGCAGCAGCCGCAAAAGCATGGCCTCCGCCTCCCAGTTCTTTTACTATGGAGCCTGCATCGACCTCAGAACTTCTGCTTCTGGCCACCACATACACTTTGTGATCCATCCGAGCCAGAGCAAAGATGGCATTGAGGTTTTCCATCTTGACCATTTTATGCACCAGAAACGCAAAATCAGCCACATACTGGTCAGTGCTGATAGTCGAAACAGCAACTTCAACTCCCCCGATATTATATCGGGTAAGGGATTGAAACATATCGTTTAAAATACTGACTTGAACAGGTGAGATTTCTCTTGCTATCAAATTGGCTATTACATCCAGATTAGCACCTTTTGAAACCAGATATGCAGCTGCCAGAAAATCGGCTTCGGTTGTTGATGAAAAGGTGAAAGAGCCTGTATCTTCATAGATTCCAAGACCGATGATGGTAGCCTCGTCTGCTGTAATATTTATCCCGGTTTCTTTTATGATATCAGTCAAAATAGAAGCTGTCGCTCCGGTCATTTCGACCACTTCATATTTGCCCTTTATATCATCTGCCAGATCAGGATGATGATCATATATGTGAATTTCCACATCATCTTGTTCGATCAGTGCTGCAAACTTACCGATTCGTTTGGGCTGTCGGGTGTCAACCAGAACCAGCCTGTGAACATTATCAAAGTCTATATCTTTTATATCCGTCATATTGCAGAGATATACCATAGACTGGATAAAAAAATTTCTTAAATTTTTCTCATGTGATCCAGGAAACACGACCAATGCATCAGGATAGAGTTTCTGAGCCGCGAACATTGATGCTACAGCGTCAAAATCTGCATTGATATGAGTCGTGATAACTGTCAGATCTTTTTTGGGAAAAATCATCCTATGGGAGATTCCTCTCCGTAAACAGCGAAGGCATAGGTTGCAGGACCGCTGAGATTGGCGATGGTAGGCCATATCCTGCTCTTGATTACGGTATAATTTTTTATATCTGTTTTTTCCATTTTTGCCTTAAAAGATTCAAACACCGCTTCCATCTGTTTTTTGTTCTTTTCCAGACCATAGGTCATATAAACTTTGGGATTATAAGGCCGTGACTGCAAAAATTCCACAGCGCTGTCCGATATCTTGTTTATTACGTTTTCCTTTCCCCTGATTTTAGCAAGAGGCGCAAGGTAGCCTTCCTCATCAATGCCTAAAATGGGGCGCATTTTCAAAAAATCGCCCATAATACCCTGTGCTTTGCCAATCCGTTTGTTTTTTACCAGATATTTTAATGTAGACAAGGAAACCTGGATCAAGACTGATTTCCTGATTTCCGGCATGAGTTTTTCAATGTCTTCGTAGGGCATGCCCTGCTTTATGAGCTGCGCCACTTTTTCCACGATAAAATACGCGCCGATGGACATATTTTCAGTATCCAGAATTTTGACATCTATTCCTGAAACAAGATTTTTTGCATTCTGGCATGTGGCTATCAGTTTTGACATCTTCGATGACACATGAACAGACACGATTTCATCGTATCCTTTTTTCTTCAGGTTTTCATAAATTTTTTTGATTTCGAATACCAATGGCGGGTTTGTATTGAAATTTTTGAGTTTTTCGATTTTTGAATAATATTCATCCTTTTGAATATTTTCCCCGTCAAAACAGGTTAAATCATCTAAAAACAATTTCATCCCCATAATTTCGATACCATAGTTTTTTACCAGTTCATCTGTTGGCGCACATCCGGTATCCGTCAGTATAACTCGATTCGACATATTTTTTCCTTTCCTTGCTATAAGCGAACAATTTCAAATGTATTGTCTATAAGATCCACAGCCAGAAATTTTTTTCTCAATGTCCGACCTTTATTTAACAGAACTTTGTAAACTTCCGCACACTCGCACGCGGCTATGAGCATGACTGTGGCAGAAAGATTTCCTGTAGAATCTTCTGCTCCTTTTTGGGGAGCATCTTCTGCATGTCCATAAATTGTGCAAATCCCATCGTCTTGGGGAAACACTGTCATAACATGGCCGCTGAAACCGGCAATTGCTGCTGAAACAAATGGAATGCCCAGTTCTCTGGAATTTTTTTCAATAACAAATCTTGTTTCGATATTGTCCAGACAGTCAATTACAACGTCCGAACCTTCTAACAGATTTTTGGCATTTGTTCGATCCAGAAATTCAGGATGGGCAAAAATTTCCACAGACGAATTTATCTTTGCAATTCTTTTTTTTGCAGCCTGAGCCTTTGATATTCCAATCAGATCCTCGCAGGATATCAACTGCCTGTTCAAGTTGGTCTCGTCAAATTTATCACCATCAATGAGATTGAGGCATCCAATTCCACTTCTGGCGAGCATTTCCACCACAGCACCACCGAGTCCACCGAGTCCTGCAATACTCACTTTTGATTTTAAAAGCTTTGCCTGGTCTTTGCAGGAAAAGGATTTTACGTTACGCGCATATCGATTTGGAATGATGCTGTTTTCCAGAGCAAAGATTTCGATTTCCCGCTGTTTTACAGAAAAACTGTCTGAAAGCGCTATAACATCATCCACAGATATTGTTCGAAAAACATCCTTGTCCGGAAATACGGCATCCATGCTTCGTTTTTCAATAGCCTCTACAACAGACCGTTTCAAAAATTCATCCTCCCCCCACCGGTGGAAAGATGCCCACACGTTCCCCGCCTTTCAAAACTGAAGACAGGGTTGATTTGACACTGTTAATAAAAATGAGTTTGGCCTGATCTTCGGGGATATTAAGAGTATTCAGGAGATCACGGACACTGATACCCGACTCAATCCGATAACGCTCGTGATCGGCAGGAGCATATTTTCCAAGACTTGCAAAAAGTTTGATTGTAATAAAATGTGCCATTACAGATATTTTTTGTTGCGTGTCGATAAATGATGAAGATAAACTCTTTTTTTCACGAGTTTAAGAAGAACGCTGTTTCAAGTCAATTAAAAGATGACCATACCCGAAAATTATTTATTTTACAATGACTTTACGTTTTAAGTCTGGATGAAAGTGTAAATATGAAAAAAAAGGAAGCTGATTTATGAATGTCATGCCGACTATTATTCCTATTTTCTGTGTTATAGCCATAGGATGGCTTGCCAGAAAAAAAGGATTCATGCCTTCTGAATTTCTGGAACCGGCCAATCGCCTGGTTTTTTATGTAGCTATTCCAGCTATGATTTTTTCGGCTGTTTCCAGAGCTTCATTTGTGAGCCATTTTCATCCGCCTGTCCTGGGTATAACACTGCTTGCAGCATTTTGCGCCTGCGTCTGTGCCTGGCTGATCGGTCTTATGATGAAAATCAGGCGGGAAGAATTCGGAAGTTTTATCCAAAGCTCGTTTCATGGGAATCTTGGATATGTGGGGCTTGCTGTAGCGTATTATTATCTTGGAGAGCAGGGTTTTGTACAGGCAGGAATCATAGCTGGTTTTCTGATGATCCTTCAAAATCTTCTTGCAGTGATGGTTCTGCAAATATATGGTGGGGGCAAAAATGATGCAGGAAGTTTTTTGCAGGTATTATATAAGGTGGCAGGCAATCCTATAATAATTGCAGCTATCGCAGGTATCTGCTTTTCCCTTTCAGGGTTGTCCATGCCGATAATCTGCGAGAGAATCCTGCAAATAATAAGCGGTATGGCGCTTCCTATGGCCCTTTTGATCATCGGTGCATCCTTGTCCTTTGGCAAGATGCGTACAAAAATGAACCTGGTGGCTGCTACAGGTCTGATAAAACTTGTTCTGCTTCCTGGGGCAGGCTTTATGATGTATCGACTGGCAGGAACAGCACCTGACATATATCTGCCGGGGCTTATACTTCTGGCAACGCCTACTGCTACCGTTACTTATGTGATGGCAAAAGAAATGAATGGAGATGCAGATATCGCTGTCGCTGCTATTTCTTTGAATACATTGGCATCTGCTGTGACTTTTTCTATCTGGTTGAATGCAGGTTAACCCGTAAATTCTTAAATCAATAATGGAGCGGATATGGATTTTAAATACATGAATGTTCTGGTGACAGGTGCTGCTGGATTTATCGGCTTTAATCTGTCAAAACGTCTCTGTGAAAGCGGATGCAGGGTGGTCGGCCTTGATATCTTGAACGAGTATTATGATGTAAATCTTAAAAAAGACCGGCTTGCAATCCTTGAAGAAAACGAGCATTTTACTTTTTCCAGAACAGATCTTGCAGATCGCGAAAGCATGGAAGCCCTGTTCAAAGAGAATTCTTTTGATGTTGTGGTCAATCTAGCTGCTCAGGCAGGAGTACGGCATTCTCTGACCCATCCTCATGACTATACTGAGTCGAATATCACAGGATTTCTCAATATTCTGGAAGGATGCCGCTACAATGACGTAAAACATCTGGTATTTGCTTCATCAAGTTCGGTATATGGAGCCAATACGGACATGCCCTTTTCCGTTCACCAGAACGTTGACCACCCCCTGTCTTTGTATGCTGCATCGAAAAAAGCAAATGAGTTGATGGCCCATACATATTCCCATCTGTACAGACTGCCCTGCACCGGTTTGAGATTTTTTACGGTCTACGGTCCCTGGGGCAGGCCGGACATGGCTCTCTTCCTTTTTACCAAAGCAATTCTGGAAGACAGGCCCATAAAAGTGTTTAATAACGGGGATATGTCCAGAGATTTTACTTATATTGATGACATCGTGGAGGGAGTTTTCCGGGTCATGGGAAAACTTCCTGAGCCAAATCCCGAATGGACAGGTGATAACCCTGATCCAGGCACATCGAATGCACCTTACAGGCTTTACAATATCGGTAATAACAACCCTGTAAGCCTGATGAAATTCATAGAAACAATCGAAGAACAACTGGGCATGGAAGCAAAAAAGGATTTTATGCCTCTTCAGCCCGGAGATGTGCCGCAGACCTATGCCAATATTGATGCTCTGTTCGATGCAGTCGGGTTCAAACCTGCCACTTCTGTGGAAACAGGAATCGAGAGATTTGTTTCATGGTACAGAAACTATTATAAGGTTTAGAGTTTAGAGTCTATGCCACGAACCCCGCCAGAACTCGTTCCCATACTCTACATGGGAACGAGCATAAAAATCTGATCAGTATCATATTCCTGCCTGCAAGCAACTCCCGATTCCAATGAGTTACTTGCAGGTAAAATTTTGTTTACCGGACATTTCAGCAGGTTCCCCGGCAGTGGCACATCCTGTTCTTATAATGCGATTCTTATTTGGAATCCTTGTAGAAAAACAGGATAAAATTCAATAACAATGCTCGTCTGCTGGAAATTTCCCGGATTGTACCTCATCCGCATATGTCTTGATTCCGTCCTTTGCCTGATCTATCAGATTTGCATATTTCTTGACAAATTTGGGAATATGTCTGTCATTCAAGCCCAGCATGTCATGAAGCACAAGGATCTGACCGTCACAATCAGGGCCAGCACCTATGCCTATAGTTGGAATTTTTAAGGTGTCAGTTATTTTTGCGGAAATTTTTGCAGGAATACCTTCAAGTACCACTGAAAACGCGCCTGCTTTTTCCACTTCCAGAGCATCTGCGAGCAGCCGGTCTTCATCACGCTGAACCTTGAAACCGCCCATCTGGTGTACTGATTGAGGTGTCAGGCCGATATGAGCCTGAACCGGAATGCTGGCCCTGGAAATTGCAGCGATCAGTTTGCTCACGGACGCGCCGCCTTCGAGTTTGACTGCGGTAGCGCCTGCTTCTTTCAAAAACCGACCGGCATTGACAACTGCCGTATCAATGTTTGCCTGGTAGGACATAAAGGGCATGTCCCCGATTACCATAGCATTGCTCGCTCCTCTTGCCACCAGCTGGGTATGGTAAATCATCTCATCCATCGTTACCGGCAGGGTACTCGATTCTCCCTGTACCACCATACCCAGGGAATCACCTACCAGGATCATGTGAACCCCTGATTCATCCACCATTTTGGCGAATGGATAGTCATATGCTGTCAAGGCAACTATTTTTTCGCGTTTTTCTTTCATTTTGTACAAAGTGGTCAGGGTAACTTTCGATTTCATGGCATCCTATCCTTTATATATGGGGTTATGGATTATGGAAACAAGAGAGCCTATAAAATGGATACAGCCCCAAGTCAAGGACAACTCCCAACTTTCACTTATTCACTTTGATCTTGACTTGTTCAGAGCCATTGGGTTATTCAAACGGTTTATTTAATTTTGAAAGGAGAACGTTCAGTGTCTGATATACTCGGTGAAATGAGACGAACCCATAATTGCTGCCAACTCGGTGTAGAGGAAGTCGGCCAGGAAGTAGTGCTGATGGGATGGGTACAGCACAGAAGAGACCACGGCGGAGTTATATTCGTCGATTTGAGAGATAGAGAAGGCTTGACCCAGGTGGTCTTCAATCCCCAGAATATTGATTCTGCATTTTTTGAAAAAGCCCATACAATAAGAAACGAATTTGTTCTCGGCCTGCGGGGTACAGTCGAAAAACGGCCTTCGGACATGGTCAATTCCAATATGATCACCGGTGAAATTGAAGTGATGGCCAAAGAACTGAAAATTTTCAATATAGCTGCCACGCCTCCATTTCAGGTCGAAGACCGTATTGATGTATCCGAAAATATCAGGCTCAAACATCGACATATTGATCTGCGCCGGCCCCAGATGCAGAAAAATCTCATATTGCGTCACAAAGCCGCCGCGTGTATCCGCAGTTATCTGAACGAAAACGGTTTTCTCGATATAGAAACCCCTGTTCTGACAAAAAGCACCCCGGAAGGCGCTCGTGATTATCTTGTGCCAAGCCGAGTTAACCCCGGAATGTTTTTTGCTCTGCCCCAGTCTCCGCAGTTATTCAAACAGTTGTTCATGATATCAGGCTTTGACAGGTACTACCAGATTGTCCGCTGCTTCAGGGATGAAGATCTGAGGGCCGACCGCCAGCCTGAATTCACCCAGATCGATATTGAGATGTCCTTTGTGGGTGAAGAAGATATTATGAGCATGGCAGAAAACATGATAAAAAAACTGTTTTCCGAAATCATGAACATAGACATAAAACTTCCGCTTTTACGCATGACATATGAAGAAGCCATTTCACGCTTCGGCCTGGACAGACCAGATACGCGCTTTGGCCTGGAGCTTACTGACATTTCCGATATTGTCGGAGGAGCAGGGTTCAAGGTTTTTGCAGATGCGGTCAAGAAAGGCGGAATGGTAAAAGCCATAAATGCCAAAGGATGTTCTTATTTTTCACGCAAGGAAATCGATGATCTGACCGCATTTACCGCAATATACAAAGCCAGAGGGCTTGCCTGGATAAAGGTAAAGGAAGATTCCTGGCAATCGCCTATAGCAAAATTTTTCTCAGACGATGAAAAAGCAGCACTGGCCGAACGTCTCGACATGAAACCAGGAGATATTATATTTTTTGTTGCCGATTTTCCGGGGATTGTAAACGAAGCACTGGGCAATCTGAGAAACCATCTGGGGAAAAAACTTGAACTCATTGATGACAACACCTTCAGTTTCCTGTGGGTAACACATTTTCCCATGTTCGAATATGATGAAACGGAAAAGCGCAACCAGGCCCTGCACCATCCTTTTACAGCGCCTCTGGAAAAAGATGCTGATAAGCTTGCAGCAGACCCGCTTTCGGTCAATTCAAGGGCCTATGACATGGTCTTGAACGGCACAGAAATAGGCGGAGGAAGTGTCCGTATTCACGATATAAACCTTCAAAAACAAATATTCGATGTACTGGGCATGACCCCGGAAAGCTATGAAGAAAAATTCGGCTTTCTGCTTGAAGCCCTTAAATCTGGAGCCCCGCCTCATGGAGGTATTGCCTTTGGTTTTGACAGGCTTATATCCATATTATGCGGCCAGCCATCAATCCGGGACGTGATAGCGTTTCCCAAAACTCAGAAGGCCGCCTGTCTTTTGACCAGCGCCCCTTCCGATGCGGATAAAGCACAGTTAAATGAGCTTGGTTTGAAGGTCAAAAAAAAATAATTTAAGTTTTTTAAAATTTAATGTTTTTTTTGCTTGACACATACAAAGAACCCGTCTATAAAGCTACTTTATTTCAGCTCATCCCCAGTAGCTCAGTTGGTAGAGCAGGTGGCTGTTAACCACCGCGTCCTTGGTTCGAGTCCGAGCTGGGGAGCTAAAATTCAAAGCCCGGTCCTAAACAGACCGGGCTTTTTTATTTTGCTGATTGCTTTCCCTGGACATAAAGTCAGAAAACACACAAATCCCATAAGATCCCCTAAGCCATTCCTTTTTGATATTTTGTTTGCACATTGGGTTGCTCCACTATCTCACATTCTTCTTTGTGCTGAAGATGGGCTTTGAATTATTGATCAGAACCGCCTTCCGTGGAAAAATAGATTTGATGTTGCATATTCAAGCAAATTATGGAATTATCTTTCATCATCACAGGATCTGTATAAGAAAAAAATGAACTATAAGTACCTGATCATATATTATGTAACCATCCGTAGGGGCAATCCC
>JAUCGE010000279.1 GCA_030377965.1 Desulfobacterales bacterium HSG16 | reverse complement strand
GAGAATATGAAGCCCAATCAAACCCGAAAGGAATATTAAATGCTTGATCTGGTTTCTATTGACTTAAAGAAAAAACCTGTATCTGCCCTGATCGTTCCAGTATGTGAAGATATTCAGATTCACGGAAGGAGTTATGGAAAGTCTTCTTTTGTTTGCCGAAATTCTGGGTTACGAGTCTGCTCCCAGGCCATTTGCGATCAGTCAGCACAAAATATTCGGATTGCTGAGGCAGAGGGAAAATAATCAGATATTTTTCGGGCCGGTGGTGATATATGGTATCATTCATAACATTTTGAAAGTTATTGAATCTTCGATTGATAATTATCAAAAGGATGAAATCGACCGGATGCATGACACAGCAGCAGGAAAAATAAAGGCAGATATAGAAGGGCAGGATGTGTTTGAATATCTTAAAAAGAGGGTCATACGGGAAAAAGGTGTTTCAGGAACCCTGGTATTTAATTGCTAAAAACCCTTGTATTTCATTTTTATCTGTGCTATCGAAAATCTGATTTTTTTAACTGTCTGATTACCTGATATGTAATGTTTTTGAAAGGAGAATGGGAGAACATGGAAGAGGATAAAAAGTACTTTCGCATGGGTCTGATACTGATGCTCGGAATATTCCTCCAGTTTATTTTGGCACTTGCAGAAACTGCGGACAGCCCCAACAAAGCTGTAACTGAATTTGTAAAAGCATATTGTAAATATGATGCAAAAGCAATGAACGAGCGCCTCGGTAATGAACTTGCCGAACAGGGCATTGTCAGTTCTTATCTTGCTTCTGCTGAGGAAAAATCAAGGGCAAGGGGCTTTACACTCAGTTATCTCAGTGACTGGCTTTATAATGTGGAAACCGTATACACTCCGCCGAAAGATGACAGCAAAGGCACTGTGCATATCAAATGCAAGAGAAAGTGTCCGCTCAGGTCTTTTTTTGGCGGCTCTGTGAACTATATCGATGAAACCTTTGAGGTTGCTTTTGAAGATCAAAAATGGAAGATCTTTGGCAATCCCTTTGGTCTGGTTGAGTAATTATTAAAATGGTGAAATGAGTTTTGACGATGGGTCAAGCAATCAGAAGTTGAACAGATATCTTTTGATACGTGAAAAGGCGCGGCAGATAGCTGCAATATTCCCTCATGCTGATTTTTATCAGGATTTGTCATGGGCAGTGAAGATGTCACGCAGTTTTTTCGATTCTGACCCTGTCGTCAGGCAGTTGAATGCCGAGGTGGCCGAACTGATAGATAATGATTTCGGACACGGTATGAAACATGCTGTCAAAGTCAGTCTTGATGCCGGCGCTCTGATAATTGCGGAGTGTCGGCAGACAGCAGATGTTGAAAAAAAACATGAAAAACGCAGGCTCCGTATGGTTCAATGTGCGGGGCTGTTGCACGATATCCGGCGAAAGGATAAAAACCATGCTGTGGAAGGGGCTGCATACGCAAAAAAAATATTGATTCATCATCCCTTTTCAACAGAAGAAATTGAAGATATCAGTCAGGCCATAAGAAATCACGAAGCATTTAAAAATACCACTAAAATCAATACTGTCGAAGGGTTACTGATTTCGGACTGCCTCTATGATGCTGATAAATTTCGATGGGGTCCGGATAACTTCAAGGATACTGTCTGGGATATGTTGATATTTTCCAGGACTCCTTTTTCAAAATTCCTTGACATTTACCCCAAAGGGATGGAAAAAGTAAGACAGATAAAGTATACATTTCGTTCTACAACTGGAAAAAAGTATGGGCCTCAGTTTATAGAGACCGGGCTTGCCATAGGCAGAAAGCTGCACAACATAATCATTGAGGAATTTGGTGATATAATTTAGTCCGCCAAAAAAATGGCAAAAAAATTATCAGTCTGCAAACGGTGGTTTAAGGACATGGTTCCAGAATGGTTGAATATTGGTTGAATATTGGTTGAATATTGATTGTTACGATGAAATTTTTCTATGAAATATCTCGCTCTCGCTCTTGCGTTCTGTTATTCGCTCTTTCCGTTCGACTTTATTCCGGACTTTATTTTCGGAGGAGGGTGGATTGACGATATTCTGGTATGGGTACTGGCCTTACACTTTTTTTTCACACATTCAGGCAAAATTGCACAGGAAAAATCTGCATATAAACAACGATGTCGGGAAGCTGATGAAGGTGATCTCAACGGCAATCGGGAATCGAGCAGCAATAATCAACAGCAGGCATGTACGCCTCATGAGATGATGGGTGTTTCAAAAGGCGCGTCTTTAAATGAAATCAAAGCAGCATATCTGAAACTGGTAAATAAATACCATCCTGATAAGGTTGATCATCTAGGGAAGGAATTTCAAGTCCTTGCGGAAGAACGGTTTAAAGAAATCCAGAAAGCGTATCATGAGTTGACACGCAGATAATCAACCTTATATTGACTGACGATAAAAAAGAACCGCTTGATTTACCAGCGATAGACTGTAAGACAAACAATCTTTCATTACATCATGTTTTTTAGAATATGCCACAGAAAACGATCAAACTCAGAAATCAGGTACGGAAACCGAACACGGAAAATCAAATCTGAAAATGGATTGATCCCTTTTAAGCTCTCACTATGAGACATGGGCATTCCGATCAAAAAAAATTCATGGGCAGGGTAGAGCTTTATATGAAAACTGGCCACCTGTCTGACATCAGTTAAAATATCAGGAATTGTATCCTGATTTGTAAGGGAAAAGACAAATAATTTCTTGTAAAGGAGTAAGAGGCAACAATGGATGAAGGCAAAAGAAAAATGATCGAAGCAAGACTTAGAGAGATGATCGAACTATCTGCAGAAACAAAAGACAAAGAGGAACAGGTAAAATCAGGTCCCGGCCCCCGCCGTCGGCTTCACTCTCGTTCTGGTACAACAGGCAAAACAATAGTTATCCGCCGAAGGAAGGGAGAGCAGGACAAGCTGATAGCAGTCAATTCATAAAAAACGAATCATCATTACAGGCTTATTGCAGAATACGGATATGTATTCGCGCATAAATACCTTTTGCGCGTATTATCAATCAGTGAAATCTCAATCAGTGATATCAGGGAGGGAATTATAATGAGGTTATTGACGCGTTCTGATTTTGACGGTTTGGCATGTGGTGTTCTTCTCGTGGAAGCAGGAGTTGTTGATGAATACAAGTTCGTGCATCCCAAGGATGTCCAGGACGGTATTGTGGAAGTGACATCTAATGATGTCATGGCCAATATCCCCTACTCTGCAGGATGCGGTCTCTGGTTTGATCATCATAGCAGTGAGGAAGAACGTCTGAAGCTTGAAGCTCTCAATTTTAAAGGGGCCTGTAAACCCGAACCAAGTGCTGCTCAGGTTATATGGGATTACTATGGGGGAGAAAAAAAATTCGGCAAACATTTTATTCCTATGCTGGAAGCAGTAAATAAAAGTGATTCCGGAAATTTGACAAAAGAAGAAGTCTTGAATCCGGAAGGTTGGATACTGCTTTCATTTATCATGGACCCCAGGACAGGACTTGGACGTTTCAGGGACTACAGGATCAGTAACTACCAGTTAATGGAGAATATGATTCAAATATGCCGGAAACAGACAGCAGAGGAAATTCTTGAAAATAATTCCGATGTCAAAGAGAGGGTTCAAAGATATTTCGACCAGCAGAAAATGTTCGAGGAAATGCTCAAACGATGTACCCAGATCTATGACAATGTAATCGTGACGAATCTTTTAAAAGAAGATAAGGTTTACAGCGGAAACCGTTTTCTGGTCTATGCCCTGTTTCCAGATCAGAATGTTGAGTTGAGAATCATGTGGGGCAAGGAAATGCAGAATGTCGTGTTTACCTGTGGATACAGTATCCTGAATCGTTCCTGCCAGGCAAATATAGGCAGCATGATGCTTGAATACGGCGGAGGTGGTCATGAAAAGGTCGGCACATGCCAGGTCCCTTCCGAAAAATGGGAAACCTGCATGAATGAACTGATCAATAGATTACAGGACAGTTGACCTGATTTTCATGTTTTACAGGTTATTA
>JAUCGE010000278.1 GCA_030377965.1 Desulfobacterales bacterium HSG16 | reverse complement strand
TAGAAATCGAAAATACAAATGAAAAAATTGTGATACTGGTTGAATAACAACAAATGAAAAATCAAGCGTAAAAATTTTAAACGCCTGATGGGAGTAAAGAATGTCAGAAAAAACCGTTGATCATGATATTTTCGGATATGATACACTGGTCACAAAATTTTTATATCCAGTTGACAATGTTTGCTGTGATCTGCATTCTTTCGATAATTCTTTACAGTGGACACAGTTGGGCCAGAATTTTGATGCAGATTGCAATTGGATGTGCGGTACTGATAACCGTCATGAACGCAATAGAAAGTATCCGCCTGTCACATATGGGATCACTCAATTTCAGTGTAATTTTTCTTGTGATTTATGTTTCTGTTTTTTCGATAATCACATTTTCGGAAAAAGTTTCGTTATTTCTTGAATTTCAATCTTGAGCTGCTTTTTGAAAATCTCCTTTTCCAGTTAAAAAGAATTTTACCCACTTAAATCCAAAAAGCATGAGTTCGACATCATCAGACTTGATTTTTTCCCTTCTTTCATCTGGAATCTGAAACCGTTTCAAAAAAGAACTTCCCAGCACAAACTCTCTGAATTTATCGGCATTATAGCAGGCCATAAATGCCATTTTCAATGGTTGGCTGGCTGTTCCGGGCTTGCCCCAGGGACTTTGTCTGAAAAGGGAATCCATCTCAACCCAGTGGGCATTCATCGCAATATAGGTTTCTATTTCCTGATCTTTGATCCATTCTTCCGCTGTCCATTTTCTGGACTCGTTATGACCAAGACAGTGTTCATGGCGGTTGATGAAATAAATATTTTCAATTTCCTGATCTTCCACTCTTGAAACAGCTGGTTCCAGAGGATATGCCCGGCAGGAAAACGGCCTGTCTTCATAAATTTTGCAGCCTTCTTCTGACAGAAATCGGCATGCTTTATCCTCATTATCCGACATTCGTAACATGACATGCGGGAAATAAGGGCTGTCGTCTCTGAAGGCTGAAATGGTCTGCTCTTTCAAAAATTTGTCCGATGATATGCCGAGCCGGTTTTTCAGGCGGATGATATCATAAGGATAAAGATACATGTCCGCATTGTGACAGCATCGGTTAAAACATTTGACTTTTGAGTGGCAGGCGAAGTTGAATTTTTCATCTGCTGGCAATTGTTGTCTGCCTGTTTGTGAATTGTTTTTTTCCATATCACCGTTTTTCCATATATGTTTCAGAACCATTGGCGGGGACGGAACCCCGCCCTGCCGGGAAATAAAAAAAGGGCCTCTAATAAAAAAGAGGCCCTTTTCTTATATTTAGCTTATACTTATAAAACCGATATTAGAACAGACCGCTGACCTTTCCGGTAGCAGGATCAACATCGATTTTTCTGAATGCTGGTTTGGAGCCGGTTCCAGGCATCAGGCTGATAGCACCTGCACATGGGCAGAGGAACTTGGCACCGGAGTAGATCAGAACGTCGCGAATCGGCAGGGTCCATCCCTTGGGAACACCCTTGAGTGTCGGATCATGGGAAAGGCTCAAGTGAGTCTTGACCATCATGGTTGCGAAATCATCATATTTAGGATCGTTTTCAAGCATTTTAGCCTTGGACTCGGCTTCTGGTGTCCAGGAAACGCCGTCTGCGCCATAAACTTCCTTGGCAATCTTGTCAACACGATCACGCAATTTCATTTCGAGCGGATACAGGAACTGGAAATCGTTTCCTTCTTCACATGCTTCAACGACTGCATCGGCAAATTCGAGAGCGCCTTCGCCGCCTTTTTCCCAGTGTTTGGATTCTGCACAGCGTGCGCCAGCAGCTTCAGCAGCTTTCCTGACTACAGCCACTTCTTCATCAGTATCGGTATAGAAACGGTTGATGCAGACCACAGGATTGATTCCGGCCTTACGGATCACGTTGATCATATGCACCATGTTGTCTGTTCCGGCTTCTACCATACCAACGTTTTCTTTGACGTATTCTTCAGGCATATCTTTACCCGGAACAACCGCAGGTCCGCCGCCGTGCATCTTGAGAGCGCGAATTGTGGATGTCAGAACGGATACATGAGGTTTCAAACCACTGAAACGGCTTTTCACGTTCCAGAATTTCTCAAAACCGATGTCTGCTGCAAATCCTGATTCTGTGACATGATAATCAAAAAGTTTCAGGCCAACACGGTCAGCGATGATTGAAGACTGGCCAACAGCGATATTTGCAAAGGGGCCTGCATGTACCATACATGGCTGATATTCAGCAGTACACATCAACGTCGGGTTGATGGTGTTTCTCATAAAGGCTGCCATTGCATTTCCGACTTCCAGATCACCTGTTGTTATCGGTTTTCCGCTCTTGTCGAAAGCTACGGTAATGTTGTTCAGGCGTTCTTTCAGGTCGGCAAGGTCTTTTGCGACAGCAAGAATAGCCATACATTCAGAACCAACGGCAATGCCGAACTTGGACTGCATGGTAAAGCCGTCATATCTTCCGCCAAGGCCGATTACGATATTACGCAATGCCTGAGCGCAGAAATCAATGATCCAGCCCATTTCAACGCGAGTGGGGTCAATACTGAGCCGTCTCATCTGTGACAGTCTTGCGAGCTGCTCATCATTGTAATTCCGCTCATGCTGCATACGGGAAGTCAGGGCTACCATGGCCAAATTGTGGGCGTTCATGATATCATTGATATCACCGGTCAGGCCCAGGGAGAATTCGGTCATGGGAATCAACAGTGAGTTTCCGCCGCCTGCTGCCGTACCTTTTACGTTCATGGTGGGGCCGCCGGAGGGCTGACGAAGAGCTCCACCAACATTCTTGCCGCGAGCGCCAAGTCCTTCCATCAGTCCAACGGAAGTGGTACTCTTTCCTTCACCCAGAGGTGTAGGCGTAATAGCGGTAACTTCGATGTATTTTCCATCTGGTTTGTCTTTCAGACGGTCGATAACCTTCAGAAAGTCCAGCTTTGCCAGCCGTCCCATAGGAAGCATCTCTTCTCTTTCAAGACCGAGTTTTTCCATCCATTCTTCGGGCATGGGCATGTTTTTTTCGGCTGCTTCGGAAATCTGCCAGTCCGCCATGTTAACTGCATCGTAAGCCATTGATCAAATTCTCCTCTAAGTTTAATGGTTGACACAAGTTCTAAGGAGTCATCCTCCCTTATAATAACCTGTCCCGGTTCGGGAAAATACCTTCCAGAATTTTAAAGAGAGTTTCATATCACGGAAATTACGATTTGACAAGCAAATATGTGCAGTGATGAATAAAATGGTCGAAGCTGCTGATAATATGGGGATACGCGGGAATTTTTTTTACAGAATCTCCCGGAACTGGTGTAATTGATAATAAAACCCCTGTTTTTTCATCAAATCTGGGTGGGTTCCGCTCTCAATAATTTTTCCCTTGTCAAGCACGATGATCATATCCGCGTTCCTGGCAGTGGATAAACGATGTGCCACGATGATGGCGGTTTTTTCATTCATAAGATTTGTCATGGCTTCTTGAATAGCGGCTTCAGTTCCCGAATCAATATAAGATGTAGCTTCATCAAAGATGATAAGTTCCGGATCATGTGCAAATGCCCTTGCAATGGAAATAAGCTGCCGCTCCCCGCTTGATATCGACAAGCCTCCCTCCGATAAATTTGTGTCCAGGCCGTCGGGGAGTCTTTCTATGACAAATCGGCAATTTGCGGCATCAAGCACATAGTCGATTTTTTCTTCTGAAAGATCAGAAATTCCCTGAAAGATATTTTCCCTTACGGTTGAGGAAGACAAAAAAGGGTCCTGCGCTACTATAGCCATTTTCGATCTCAATATAGAAGGATCGACCAGCCGTAAATCACAGCCATTGATCATGACACGGCCTCTGCTCGGATCATAAAATCGAATTACAAGATTTACCAGGGTGGTTTTTCCCGATCCAGTAGGGCCGACAACTGCAATTGTCTGCCCTGCTTTTACGGAAAATGAAACATCATTTAATATGATTTCATCCGGTACATATGAAAAAGAAATTTTTTCAAATTCAAGATCACAAAATTTCTCACCAGGAAAAAAACCATCGGCCTTTTCA
>JAUCGE010000277.1 GCA_030377965.1 Desulfobacterales bacterium HSG16 | reverse complement strand
TCGTTTTTGGCCACCCTGCGAAAAAATATCACGGAATTTTTGCACAGGTACTTATATTGTTTTAAAAAATATACTGATATTAAAAAGGAAAATCTTCGTTTTTATAATCGACTACAGGCAGGGGACTGGGAATATATTTTTCCGCTTTCGCATGTATCTGGCTGGCTGTTACGGTGATAGCCTTGGGTTTTGTAGGACATGCCCGTTCACAGGCTCCGCATCCGATACAGTATTCGGGTTTCATCTCTGGAAACAGGACAAGTCCTTTTTCAGCAGGAATTATAGCATGAGTGGGACATGCTTCACCACAGGCTCCGCAATGCCTCTTTTTGACATGTACTATGCATTGTTTCCTGTCCAGAGATGCCTTGCCGATCTGTATCTGTTTTTTGTCCTTGAGCAGAACAGGGGATATAGCACCAGTGGGACATACGTATCCGCAGGTGTTGCATTCGAAATCACAATGACCTTTCATATAATTCATTCTCGGCTGTAACAGACCTGAAACACCGTATTCTAAAAAAGCAGGCGTTATAACGTTTGTCTGACACGCGCTGACGCAAAGATGGCAAGCTGTACATGTTTTCGTGAAGTGGACAATTCCGAATGATCCGGGAGGGGTAATCGGCACTTTTTTTTCAGATAGTATATCGTTTATTGAAAATCTGACAGGTGATTCCACGGATAAAAGAGAGCCGCCTGCAACTGCTGAACCTATCAGAAATTTTCTTCTGGACAATGCCCATTGCCCTCCAGTAATAAAAGGGGCATCAAATACATATTTGACTGCCGATTTTTTGCATACATTCAGACAGTTGAAACAGACAACGCATCGGGTAAGATCTATATCCAGGGTTTCAGGGGCAATACATCCGGCTTTACACGATTTTTCACATAATCCGCAGGTGCTGCATTTTTTTCTGTCTATGCTGAATTTAAAAAAGGAAAACCTCGAAAAAATTCCTAAAAATGCACCTACCGGACAGATCGTATTGCAGTACAGCCGTCCGAAAAACATAGAGAGAGCAACGATAAAGCAAAGGGATATCATCGAAACGGCAAGCACTGCAACCGGCGTAAAATGCTGTTCTTTCATGGACAGAGCGTAAATATCGAATGATTCCAGAATGTCCACCAGGATATTATTAGTAAAAGTTGATCCCCACTTAAAAACATCTGCCGCTATTCTTCCGAAAAGACTGTAAGGATCTAAAAGGTTCACAAAAGCCAGTGTCCCTAAGAGTGCGGAAAACAAGGTCAGAAGTAAAAGCGAATAGCGAACGAGCGGATAGGGCTTTTGAAAAACATGCGTCTTTTTTAAGCCAGTTTTTCGGGATATCGCTATAAACATATCCTGAAGAATTCCTGATGGGCATAGGAAAGAGCAGTAAAATCTGCCGAATAAAAGGGTACCTATGCAAACGAACAGAAAACCAGATCCAGCGATATCACCCGGTTTCAAGGTGAAATGGAGCAATGAAGGAACGAACTGAAAAAACAAAAGGGGGGCAGACAATAATTCTGCAATCTTTCCATGTCCGAGAAACGTCAGGAGAAAAAGTGCGAATATCAGCACAGCGACCGCCATCCGGAGTTTTTTCAACGAATGAATCCGGGTCATGACATCACAAATTTCTTTATCTTCAACTTGTTCAAATTCATGGTTCCGATGCCAAGCTCGCTCGCCATTTTGATATATTTGATATCCTCCGGTTTCATGCCGAAAATTTTTGTAGCGGCAGCATCAATTGCCACTATATCTTCAGATATGAGCAAGGTCTTTTTAAGTTGGGCATTTTCCGGTACAGATCCCTGAGGGCCGTCTTTCATCATGACGCGATAGGCATCCACAATGTTCAAATCAGGTTTTTTGTAAAGGCAGAAATCAGCAATACATTGATCCAGGTTTTTATAATGGTATTCCAGCCTGTTCCACACAATTCCCATCAGGTTTTTCATGGCACTGGTAAGATGTGTTCCCCTGTGATGCTTCAATACGGGAATATTTATCAGCACGTCGGATTCGAGTATGAGTTCGTGAACCGCTGTTTTTTTGAGTGCTTCAGCTCCTGAAATATTTACGTTATGATAATATTTTTGATTATCGGCAGGTGCGACCAGTGCGCCTGCAGATTTTGCTGCGTCTTCTATGCCGCTGTTTTTATAACATTGATTCGCCATTCCAGTGGAGGAATACACAACGTTATCAAAAACATAAACTTTTTTTGCCCCCGCCTGAAAACAATGCTCAACGACTGTCTTGACTAACAAAGGATTTGTGTTTGCACCGACTTCGGGAGGTTTGTTCCAGCCAATGTTCGGCTTGACCACCACAGTCTGCCCCTTCTTGACGTATCTGTCCATTCCGCCCATTGCTGCAATGGCTTTATTGAACATGGCATCCGGCTCTCCGTTTTTTACAGCGACAAGGCCGGGAACATCAGAAGCTGTCTGTCCGGCAAAAAGCTTTTCAGGCATTCCGGTCAGAATGGCACCACCTGCGGCTGCACCCATTGATAAACTTTTTTTGATAAACTCCCGTCTGTCGTGTCTTTTGATTTCATTCATGATAAACTCCTTTTTCAATCCTTCGTTTTCGTCTTTTGATGAACAGACAATGCGTTGAAATGAATTATTCAGAAATTTATAGCACAAAATCTGATGTTTTGAAACAATAAAAAAGGGCTTTGCAAAACGTTTCCTGTTTCAAATTATGTACAGATGTTCAGCTCATGAACTGTGATTTCCGGAGGGCAGAAAAATCTGACAGGAAGGCTTGAAACGCCCACACCTCTTGATGTATAGCCTTTCATTCGCCTGTAATGCCATTGTCCTGAGCAGAATCGTCTCGGACATCGGGCATTTTTCAAGATGGGAATGTTTCCCGGCAGACATATCTGGCCGCCGTGAGTATGCCCGCAGATCAGATAATTGACACCCGCCTTTTCTGCTGCAATATATGTCTCAGGGCTGTGGGAAAGCATGATTGTAACAGCTTTTTCCGGTATATCTGACATGGATGCGGGAATATCGCTGCATTGAAAAAAATGTTCGTCATCAATGCCAGTCAGCCATATTTTATCCCCATTTTTATTGATGGACAGAGCTTCGTTAAGAAACATTTTAATTCCCATAGATTCCAGAAGAGGCACAAACTCAATGAAATCATGGTTTCCTAAAATACCTGCAAATCCATAAGGAGGATCAAGGGCTTTTACAATTCTTTCCGTCACTCGAATTGCAGGCTCAAAGACGCGCCTTGTGGAAAAGCGAAAATCTCCGGTTAAAACGCACATATCAATTTCAAGCCTTCGAAGAATCCGTATCAGTTTATCGCCATTGTCCATTATAGTATTGGCATGGATGTCCGTTAACTGGAGAATACGAAAACCATTAAACTGGAACGGAAGGTTGTCAATCGATACATTCACCTTTTCCACTCTGTATTCCAAAGCATTATTCATGCCACGCTGGTAATGTCCCAGGGTATTGAGCAGAAATTTGAGAATTGTCGGCATCAGCTTATCATTTTTCGGAAGAAAAGGTGCTGATAATCGCTTTGTGTTATATCTGGCAATGATTTTCATCTGCCTGCTTAATCTTCTGTTCAGATGTTTTTGCCCGATACGTTCAGAAAGCTCCTCGTAATCTTCATCTTTATGACGAATTTTGATAGCGAATATGCCAATACCAGGAACAGAATAACGATTGTCCAAAAAAAATATAGATGTTTTTCCATGCTAATATCCGTTTCCATTAAATACGCAACAAAATTTCATAAAGTTTCTTTCACAACCTCAACAAGATATTATGGGAATTGCACAAATCCAGGCCAATGTATCCGACACCCAGTGAACTCGTGCCAATTTCGATTCAGTGGAACAAGCAGGACGATGCAGACTGGATTCCTTTCCATCAGTTCCTCGAACACGATCAAAACCTGAATTTCTGGTATCGAAACCATTCATCCTTTACCACCGTCGCAATCCGGGGAACCGGTGTAAGGGAATGCTTCATGGCTTGTGTAAAGCAATTGAAACTATCGATTTCCGATCTATTTTTACACCCAGCCAAAAAAATGATCATGCGCTGAGAGCAATG
>JAUCGE010000276.1 GCA_030377965.1 Desulfobacterales bacterium HSG16 | reverse complement strand
CATAGCACAGATATGATATGTCTACAGGCTGTATCTGCACGAGATTAAAAAACCCATATTGCATAAAGGGGTACACAGTATCCCGGAAAGAATTGACTTTATCATTAAAATTTAATATGTAGCCAATATTCGTTTATATGCTATCTGAGATAAATCAAAAGGAATATTGAAATAAACATGGAAGAAGCCGCAAAATCTATAAATATAGGGTATTATGTTGATGTCGTAATTAAAAAAAGGTGGTTTATCATTATCCCGTTTTGTATTTCCATGATAACGGGAATCTGTATCTCCATAGTATTACCAAGAATCTACAAAGCAGAAACTCTTATCCTGGTTGAACCTAAAAAAGTTCCAGACGATTATGTAAAATCTCTTGTTACATCAGATGTCAGATCCAGAATTTCCACTATATCTCAAAAGATAAAAAGCCGGATGTATCTGGAAAAAATCATTATAAAGCACAAATTGTTTGATGGGCCTGAATTTAAAGGAATGTACATGGAGGACAAACTCCAAGTTCTTCGTAAAAATATTGGAGTCAAGGTAACTCGATCCAAAAAGGGAACAGATTCCTTCAAGATTTTTTATCAAGGGAAATATCCTGAAAAAATAAAGAATGTTGTCAATTCTCTGGCTACCTATTTTATAGACCAGAGTATCAAGGTTATGGAAGGTGAGGGACTTGAAACCAGCCTTTTCCTGGCTGGTGAACTCAAAGCAATGAAAGAAAGACTGGAAGGAAATGAGAATGCTTTGAGAAAGTACCGGGAAAATAATATGGGATCATTGCCGGAACAATTGAACAGCAATCTGAGAAGTCTTGACCGATTACAGATGAAGTTGAGCAGCAAGCAGGAAGATTTTAGAGATGCCAAGGCCAGGTTAGGTCAGATCGAACAGGCAATTGCCCGGACCCACAAAAGAAAAAAAGAAATCATCGTATCTGAAGATCCTGCTTCAACGCCAGAGGTTGAGTCCGAAAATTTAAAGAAGCTTACAAGGATGAAACAAGTTTATGCATCTCTGCTTGATAAATATACGGAAAAGCATCCTGATATCATCAAACTGAAAATCAGGATTGAAAAATTTGAGGAGATTGTGGCAAAGGAACTTGAGGAAAAACCCGAGGCTCCAGAAGCTACCATAATACCGAAGCCTGCACAGATACCCGAAGCCGATCAATCCGAAGTGATTATGACAGCTCAGAACAGGGAGTCTCTTTTAGAAATAAAAGAAATAAGCAGTGATATCAAAAAAATACAGGGCCAGATCCGGGCTTTTGAAAGCAAGGTCGAAAAAACACCCGAACGGGAGGCTGAACTATTATCTCTGACACGTAATTATGATAATATCAAAAATCAGTACAACTCACTTCTGACCAGAAAACTTGAAGCTGATATCTTTGTCAGCATGCAGCGAAAATCAAAAGGCGAGCAGTTTCGCATCCTCGATCCTGCAAAGACACCTCGAAGACCTATTTCTCCAGATATGAAAAAACTGCTAGTTCTATTTATAGCGGCAGGTCTTGGACTTGGAGGCGGGATAATTTTTTTACTGGAATTTTTAGATTCTTCATACAAACTTCCTGATGATATAGAGGCAGATCTTGATCTTCCTGTTCTGGCAACAATACCAAAGCTGCCAAAACCTCGGGATAAGATAAAAAAAATATTTCATTTAAGCATTACTCTCTTGTTTGTAATGATCAATTTGTCTCTTCTTGCTGTTTTTGCCATAATGAGCATAAAAGGTGTTGACCAGGTAAAACTACTTATTAAACGAATAATTTAAATTTAAAACAGGATGTTATTGTAGATATATGAAAAATAAAAAGCTTTTTTCCTTTTTTAAAAGAGGAGACAGGAAGACTCAAATCGGGAAAAAATCTTCTGTTAATGCCGAAGATTTAAACCTGGAAAATTTTCCTGAAAAAAATTCTGAAAATGAACTGATACCAGACAATAATCTGGTTGCTCTGCTTTCGCCCTATTCGTTTGAAGCGGAGCAATTCCGTATTTTAAGAACTCAGATTCTTTTTCCTGGCTCTGGAACGCCTCCTCGTACCATTCTGGTGACAAGCGCCATACCGGATGAAGGAAAATCCTTTGTCTCTTCCAATCTGGCAATCTGCATCGCCCACAATATCGACAATCATGTCCTGTTAATGGATTGTGATATACGAAGACCATCAATTCACAAAATTTTTGGTTTCCCACAGGATGTCAGAGGTTTGAGCGAATATCTGGCAGGTGATGAACCTTTGTCCTCAATGTTGTTGAAAACCATGACAAAAAATTTATCTGTCCTGCCTGGCGGACAACCCCCTCCGAATCCGTCAGAGCTTCTTTCTTCCGAAAAAATGTCCCAGCTTTTAAGTTCAATCAAAAAAAGATACAATGACAGATACATCATTATAGATTCGCCGCCGCCTCAACTGACTGCGGAAACCAGTGTGATAGCACGGCAGGTAGATGGTATTATTGTTGTCGTGCGTCATGGCCTGACTTCTAAAAAACTTGTGGCCGAACTTGTTGAGACTCTGGGTAAAGAAAAAATACTCGGTGTTGTATTCAATTGTTTTGACATGCATATATCTTCATACAACAGCCGCAGGTATTCAAAATATTATAACCAAAAAGGCAGGAAATAGGAAACATATGGCATCAATCAATTCAATTCAGGTGATTTTATTATGCTGAGAATTTTGAAGCAGTATTATCCAGTACGTAACGTTGTATTTGTTATTGGTGAAGGACTTATGATATGCGCGTCCGTCCTTATGGCAACATGGATGGTTATGGGAACTGAATTTATCGTCAGCGATCTGCTTCTGCCTTTAAAAGTGATACTGATCGCTGCTACTTGCCAGACCTGCCTGTATTATAACGATCTTTACGATTTCAGGGTAACAGATACCTTCCTGGAGTTCGGTCTCCGGCTCCTTCAGGCATTGGGAGCTGCGGCTATCATTCTTGCCATTATTTACCTTTTATTCCCGATATTCATCATATTGAAAGGGATATTAATCATCAGCATCGGTTTTGTGATTCTTTTGATCATTTCATGGCGGATGTGCTATACAATGATACTCAACAAAGGGCTGTTCGACCAGAATATCATGATTCTTGGATCAGGGAGCCTGGCGGACAGAATAATACATGAGATAAGCGATAGAAAAGATTGCGGATATTCTATATCATTCGTTTCTCTGGAAGCCGCTGAAGATGAAAAAATCATCAAAGACCTGGAACAGGAAGTGCCATGTTCCAACAATAAGCATAAAGAGCTTGATAAAACCGCTCAAAAGTTAGGCATAAGAAGGGTTGTGGTAGCGATCAAAGAAAGGAGAGGAGGCGTATTCCCCACAAATGAACTTGTGAAGTGCCGGATGGAAGGCATTGATGTCCTTGAGGGAAACACTTTTTATGAGAGGCTGACAGGCAAGCTGGATGTGGAACATATAAATCCAGGCTGGCTCATTTTTTCGGGCGGATTTCGTAAATCCTGGAGCAAACGGACTATGAAACGCATACTTGATCTTCTGCTGGCCCTTATATTGCAGGTTCTAGTTTTGCCCCTTATGATGTTTACTGCCATATTGATAAAATTTGATTCAAAAGGGCCGGTTCTTTTTTCTCAGGAAAGAGTTGGTGAAAAAAGGAAGCCATATAAAATTTATAAATTTCGTTCCATGAAAACGGATGCTGAAAAAGTGAGCGGGCCGGTATGGGCCCAGGCAGATGATGACAGAGTGACTCGTGTAGGACATTTTATCCGTAAATGGCGGGTTGATGAACTGCCGCAATTGTGGAATGTAATCCGGGGTGAGATGAGCTTTGTAGGGCCGAGACCTGAACGTGAATTTTTTGTCAAGGGGCTTGAATATATCATCCCCTATTATGGTGAACGCTTTGAGGTCAAGCCTGGATTGACCGGATGGGCTCAGGTGAATTACGGCTATGGAGCTTCTGTGGAAGATGCTATCGAAAAACTCAATTATGACATGTTTTACATGAAAAATATGTCTATATTACTCGATCTTGTAATCGTGCTGCGTACCGTCAAAACAGTCCTGTTTGGACAGGGGGCCAGATGAGTG
>JAUCGE010000044.1 GCA_030377965.1 Desulfobacterales bacterium HSG16 | reverse complement strand
TCATTTTGTCTGAATCAGGATTCTCAGGATTAAAGGATTTTCAAGATTTTCAAATGCTAATCCTGTTCATCCTTGAATCCTGAGAATCCTGATTCAGACATACGGAAAGTGTAAACTACTGAATGAAGGATGCCGAATTCTACATATCATCATTTGCCACTGACCCTCTGTTCTGATATGGCTGATATAAATTATTTTTACACTCAGGTAATGGCAGAATCTACAGGGAGCAGGCTTTATGGGTATGAATCAGGAGCAGAATAAGAGATTTTTGCAGTTATGTGAAGCATTCAAGAAGAAAATTCTGGATGAAGATACTTTCAAAGCTTCGGTTTCAGCTATGGGGCTTGATCCGGGTTTGTGTGCTGAAATCACGGGAAACAGGACGGTTTCATCCGGTGATAATAGTTTTTCGATTGGCGGGGATATTCATGGCGGAGTCAATATAAAAGAATTTAAAGGCAATATATACAAAGGCGAGCCACCTGAAGATCAGGATAAAAAATTGCAGATTTATCGATATTCCCTCCTCCGCACTTCACGCATTGTTCCCATGCGGGGTGTCGATATTGATGCAGTTAATGCTGAATCCGGCAGACAGGCCATGAGCATTGATCAGGTGTATGTGAATTTGGATACAAAGAGCCTTGCGAAAAAAGGCGGCGATAAGAAAAACAGGGAAGAATTAGAGATTTCGGGACAAGAGGAGAAGCAAAAACCCTTGAGTGCGATTGAGGCAGTTCATGCGGGCAGCCCTCCACAACATGTCGTGATCCTGGGTGATCCGGGATCGGGGAAAACCACTTTCATGAATCATCTTTGTTTCTGTCTTGCCCAAAACGGGCTTGCACCGAATCAAGGTTGGATCAAAAGAATATCTGGATGGCCGCCGGAGAAAGGGGATGTTCTGCCGGTTCCCGTGATTTTGAGAGATTTTGCGGGCAGTATGTCAAAAGATGTCAAAAAAGGTGAAGTAATACATCTCTGGGATTTTATCTGCGAAAGATTGAATGCACAAAAACTCGGGTTTGCCAAAGAACTGATTGAAAACGCCTTAGACGATGGAACAGCGATTCTCCTTCTGGACGGTCTGGATGAAATCAGGGATGGAGATCAGACAAAATTTGTTCGGGATGCAATCACTGCTTTTGCAGAAAGATATCCGAAAACCAGCATCATAGTTACCTGCCGTGTCCTGTCATGGCAGAATCCATCCCGTCAATTACAGGATTTTAAGGTGCATGAACTGGCTCCCTTTGATAATAATCGAATCGACCTGTTTATAAAAGCCTGGTATTCGGAACTGCTGCGCTTAGGAGCGTTCAAGAAAGAAGATGAGTCCGGAATGCTTACAATACGTCTTCAAAAAGCTGTGCGAAAGCCGGATTTATGGCGGCTTGCTCCCAATCCTCTGCTGCTGACGGTCATGGCTGTAGTTCATACCCATAAAGGCCGACTTCCGGAAGTCCGTGCAGTTCTGTATGAAGAATGTGTGGATGTGCTTCTCTATAGATGGGATCAGGTCAAGTCGGATGATACTGAAGAAAGGCCGCGTATGCGTAAGCTGCTTGAAGAAACCGACATGAATGAAACCGATCTGAAACAGGTTCTCTGGGAACTGGCTTTTCAGTGTCACGGAAAAGGAGAATGCACCCTGGGTGATGAAGATACGGCAGATATTGATGAACTGGCTCTGATAAAAGCTATAGCGTCTCTTCATCCAGAAGCAAGCATGGACTGGGCAAACCGTGTGATCGATACAATCAAATACCGGGCAGGATTACTTTTAGAACGAGAACCCGGTGTATATGCCTTTCCCCATCGAACATTTCAAGAGTATCTGGCAGGATCGTTTCTATCTTCACAGACAAAATTTGCGAAAACCGCATCAAAACTGGCGGAGGAAAATGCATTCTGGCGGGAAGCAATTCTTCTGGCAGTGGGCAGATTGACACATGTTGTCGGAGAATCAGGCCGCCCTCTTGAACTGCTCATGGAATTATGCCCTGTAAAAGAAAAAAACGAGGACATGGCATGGAAAAAAGCCTGGATGGCCGGAGAAGTTCTTGTTGAAATCGGGGCTAATCGGGCAAAGAAAACCTCTGGTGGAAAAGAGCTTCTGGAAAGAGTCAGGGATAGGCTGGTCAGTCTTCTTGGCAAAGGAAAATTGAACTCTAAGGAACGAGTTGAAGCAGGAAATGCACTGGCTTGTATAGGAGATCCGCGATTCAACCCTGCTAAATTTTACCTGCCTGATGAGAAAAGCTTTGGATTCATTAAAATTCCGAAAGGTGAATTTTTGATGGGAACACCGGAAAAGGATATTCCGGAACTGAAAAAAAAGTATGGCCAATATGCAGTTTCTGATAATGAGACCCCACAACACAAAGTTCATCTTTCGACATATTATATTGCCCGATATCCTGTAACAAAAGCCCAGTTCAGGGCATTTGTCAAAGACAGCAAACATGAAATCGATGATGAATGGGAAAAAAGGGGAGAAGATAATCATCCGGTGGTCAATGTTACATGGCATGATGCGGTTGCCTATTGTCAATGGCTGACTGAAAAACTCAAAAAAAATGGCCTGGAAATAAGACTGCCCACAGAAGCGCAATGGGAAAAGGCAGCGCGAGGGGAGGATGGTCGAATCTTCCCCTGGGGAAATGAAGAAGAAAGCGATAAGATGAATTACAGTCAAACAGGAATCAATGATACCAGTCCGGTGGGATGTTTTCCAGGCGGGAAAAGCTCATGTGGATGTCAGGATATGGCAGGAAATGTCTGGGAATGGTGCTTTGATGATAGAAGGAAATATTCATCTGAACATAAAGTCGATCCAACAGGGCCTACTGGTAAAGGCGCTTACCGGGTTGTTCGCGGCGGCTCGTGGGACAACCGCGCTGAGGGCTGCCGTGCGGCCTGCCGCAGCGGGTACTGGCCCGGCGACCGGTACCGCTACCGGGGCTTTCGTGTTGTCTGCCTCCCAGGTCAGCAGCCCGTTGAGCCAGGCCAGCCAGGTGTATAAAGCAGGAAGGCTTGAGCGAAGCATGGTAATTGTCTTGAACTGGGATGGATGGGATTGATGGGATTTTGGGGAGGGAAAATAACAAGCATATCGTTTGAACCGCTGATAATCATGATGTATATGATGACCGGGATGCGGATCATGCGTATCAGTTTTTATCATGATTATCTGCGGTTCAAAAAACAAGCATATCGTTTGAACCGCTGATTATCATGATGTATATGATGACCGAGATGCAGATCATGCGGATCAGTTTTTATCATGATTATCTGCGGTTCAAAAAACAAGCATATCGTTTGAACCACTGATTATCATGATGTATATGATGACCGGGATGCGGATCATGCGTATCAGTTTTTATCATGATTATCTGCGGTTCAAAAAACAAGCATATCGTTTGAACCGCTGATTATCATGATGTATATGATGACCGGGATGCGGATCATGCGTATCAGTTTTTATCATGATTATCTGCGGTTCAAAAAACAAAATACAAGGAGACAATATTGATGGACTCCATAACCGCTGCAATAGCTTCTGCCGTACAAAACAACCTTGTTGACCAGACAGGTGATACAGGCAAAGCATACCGCCATATCGAAAACCTGATACTTGAACACTTTGGAATCGAGAGTGAGAACGAGCTTTTTCAAGCAATTCAAAAGCTTAAAAAAAGACCCGAATCAAAAGTGCGGCTGGCTACAATTGAAGAAGAAGTTGAATATTCCAAAGCAACCCAGATTTCTGAAATTATCAATGCTGTCAAAGAATTCAATCTTTCCATTGAAACAGATACAGATCAAGGCTCGATAACTGCGGATAATATCAATAAGATTTCTCAGACCAACATTGCTGTCAATGGAAACGTATTTATTGGCAGCCCACCTGAAGACCAGCATCAGAAATTGCAGATTTATCGGCAGGTACTGCTCAGTACTTCCCGCAACGTTCCCATGCGGGGGATTGATATTGATGCAGGTAATGCGGAATCCGGCAGAAAGGCCATGAGCATTGATGAAGTGTATGTAAATCTGAACACAAAAACCATTGTGGAGAAAAAAGGCGGTGGAAAGAAAGAAGGTACAGGACAGGAAAAAGAGCAAAAACCCTTGAGTGCGATAGAGTCAGTTCATGCAGACAGTTCCACGCGGCATATTGTAATACTGGGTGATCCGGGATCGGGAAAAACGACATTTATGAATCATCTTTGCTGCTGTCTTGCAGGGCATGGGCTTTCACCGAACCAGGGATGGATTGACAGAATATCGGGGTGGCCGCCGGAGAAAGGGGAGGTCCTGCCGGTTCCCATAATTTTAAGGGATTTTGCCAGCAGTATGCCAGCAAAAGATGAAAAAACGGACGGCATGCATCTATGGGAATTTATTTGCAGAAAGTTGAAAGCTCAAAATCTTGAATTTGTCGAAAAATTGATCGAAAAAGCTTTAGAAGATGAAAAGGTAATTATTCTTCTGGACGGCCTGGATGAAATCCGGCAGGGAGATCAGACAAAATTCGTCCGTGATGCGATTACGGCCTTTGCAGTCAGATATCCGAGAACACGTATTGTCGTTACCTGCCGTGTGCTGTCATGGCAGAATTCATCCCGTCAATTAGCAAATTTCAGAGTGTATGAACTCGCTCCTTTTGACAAAGATCAGATCAACGGATTTATTGGAGCCTGGTATTCGGAACTGCTGCGTATAGGTACGATCAAGACTCAGCATAAATCCCAAACCCTTACCATGCGTCTTCAAAAGGCTATACGAAAACCCGATTTATGGCGGCTTGCTCCCAACCCTCTGCTGCTGACGGTCATGGCTGTGGTTCATACTCACAAAGGCCAACTTCCGGAAGCCCGTGCCGCTTTGTATGAAGAATGTGTGGATGTACTTCTCTGGCGATGGGAACAGGTCAAATCAGATGGTGATGAAGAAAGCCCGCGTATCCGTAAACTGCTGGAAGAAACCGGCATGAATGAAACCGATCTGAAACAGGTACTCTGGAAACTGGCCTTTGAATGCCACGGAAAAGGAGAATGCTCCGAAAATGGGGAAGATGTGGCAGATATAGATGAATCGACTCTGATCAAAGCAATTGCTTCACTTCATCCAGGGATAGGCATGGATTGGGCAACTCATGTGATAGATACAATCAAAAACCGGGCAGGATTACTTCTGGAGCGAGAACCCGGTATCTATGTCTTTCCTCATAGAACATTTCAGGAATACCTGGCTGGTTCATTTCTGTCTTCACAGGCAAAATTCGCGGAAACCGCATCGAAACTGGCAGAAGAAAATGCATTCTGGAGGGAAGCAATTCTTCTGGCAGTTGGCAGGCTGACACATGTTACCGGTGAATCCGACCGCCCCCTTGCTTTGGTCATGGAGCTATGTCCTGCAAAGGAAGCAGACACCGACATGGCATGGAAAAAAACTTGGATGGCAGGAGAAGTTCTGGTTGAAATCGGAACAAACAGAGTAAAGCAAAACACTGCCGGAAAAGACCTTCTGGATAGAGTACGGGATAGACTGATCAGCCTTGTTACAAATGGAAAACTGAAACCCAAGGAGCGTGTTGAAGCAGGGAATGCATTGTCCAGGCTGGGAGATATTCGATTTAATGCTGAGAACTGGTATCTGCCTGATGATGAAAACTTTGGATTTATCCAAATTTCTAAAGGTTCATTTTTAATGGGAAGTGATGAAAAGCATGATAAAAAAGCACATAAGGATGAAATGCCGCAGCATAAAGTTGAATTATCGGAATATTGGATAGGAAAATATCCTGTAACAAAGGCCCAGTTCAGGGTATTTGTCAAAGACAGCAAATATGAAATAGATGATGAATGGGAGAAATACGGGGAAGATAATCATCCGGTGGTGTACGTAACCTGGCATGATGCAGATGCTTATTGTAAATGGCTTACGGAAAAGCTGGAAGATCGGAAATGGTTAATACGCCTGCCAACGGAAGCACAATGGGAAAAGGCTGCGCGAGGAGATGATGGTCAAACCTTTCCCTGGGGAAATACCGAAGAACAGGATAAAATGAATTACTATGAAACAGGAATAAATGATACCAGTTCGGTGGGATGTTTTCCAGGAGGGGAAAGTGCTTATAGTTTGCTGGATATGGCTGGGAATGTCTGGGAGTGGACTTCGAGTTTATGGGGGGATGATCTTATGGAACCAACTTTCAAATATCCCTACGATCCTGGTGATGGTCGTGAAGAGAACAGCACTGGCACTAGCCGGGTTCGTCGCGGCGGTTCGTGGGGCAACCACGCCGAGTACTGCCGTACAGCCGTCCGCTACAGGAGCGGACCTGGCTTCCAGAACAGCTACCGGGGCTTCCGCGTTGTCTGCCTCCCAGGTCAGCAGCCCGTTGAGCCAGGCCAGCCAGGGTGTAAACAAGGCAGGAAGGCTTGAGCGAAGCATGGAAGCAAGTAAACGAAGGATACCTACAGGCATCAGAGCGGAGCGGGCCTGTTGGTTTTCCGTAGAGTCTTGCTCCCTTGCGGAGCGCGCGACATATTTTTTTCTACACATAAAAAAACGCTATATCTACCTGTTTTCATTGTGTTTTCTACCGTAGGCCATAACAGTTTGAAATTACTTAAAAAATTTCAATAGTTTTAAACAAAAAATATACCTTATTTTCATATCTGTCATCAGCGTAATCATTGAAGCAGCGGCATGTCATGTCATGTTGCCGGGCAAAGAATGCATATTTTACGATAATATAAATTATATGTTCGCACACTATTGACATATCCCCATAAGCAGATTACCATTTATTTAGGCTTTAACCATTAATCATAAGCCGAATTCAGCTCTCATGGATTTCGGGGAGGGCATGATTCAAAAAAGGAGGAAAACAATGAAAAAATTTTTGTTTTTGGCTGCGGTATTTCTGACTTTGGTAATTTTACCACTGAATGTTTTAGCATACAGCGTGGATCTGACATCACATGAAAGCTTATCTGGTGGAGCCTGGGCAGATGTGACAGGAGATGGAACAGATACAATCACCTTCGATTTATGGTTGGAAACTGGCACGATTGCCGACATTCGAGGGTTCTTTTTCGATTTTGAGGATTTTTCAGGCTTATCAGACGTGAACGTAACTGATCTTACTGATATGAACAATGACTTCTCACTGAATAATGTTATAACATCATGGCCAGGTGTATCAGGAAATGCGGGCATGCAGGGAGCCGGCGATTTTGATTTCGGTATTGAGTTTGGAGATGGCGGAATTGGAAATGGAAAGGGAGATATCAGAGCTATCACTTTCTCCATTCTGGGTAATGCGGACATGACACTGGGTTCGGATTTCGGAATGAGACTGATGAGTTTCGGTGAAAATCGCGATGGCAGCCGGAAGATGATTGGTTCACCAGGTGATCCGGGAACTAATCCGGCAGTACCCGAGCCAAGCACAATGATCCTTTTAAGTCTTGGACTTATAGGAGGAATTCTTGGCGCTCGGAGAAAGTTCAAACGTTAAGATATTTCTTGAATGAATGATATAAAGGGCGGACTCTCTATCGGAGGGTCCGCCTTTTTTAGATACACATGTCCATCTAAAATCTATACGAGTTCTTTCAAATACCCGCGAAACATATCAAGATTTTCACATGTAGCAGCATGACGATTTAAAGTCTTCAAAACCTCATTTTTTTCAATCTTCCCCAAGGATTCGGCAATATCTCTGGGAATCGTCTTAAACCGTGCATTGAGGAGATCAAGAACCATATCCCGTGCATTCCGGGTAACACCAATACGTTCGGCACTGGATACATAAGGCGCTTTTTTATCTTTTCCCACAGGCTTGTTGAATTGCAAAAAATCCTTATTTTTCAAAAAACAGCGAAACACATCAAGATTTTCACAGGTAATAGCATGACGATGTAAAGATTGTAAAACCTCAGTTTTTCGAATCTTTCTTACAGATTCAGCAATATCTCCGGGAATCGTCTGAAACCGTACATCAATAGCATCAAGAACAGAATCCCGCGCCTGCCGGTTAGCACCAATACGTTCAACACTGGTTACATAAGGCATTTTTTTATCCTCCTCCATTTGGTTTATTGTATCCCAAAAATCCCTCTCAAAATCATCAGGTAATTCAATGAGCCAGTCAATGAATCTGAACAACTCAAGAATATCCTGTTTTTCATAGCCTTTTTCATAGAGCATTCGGACAAGACGCAGTTTCCATATTTTTCGTTCCTCTTCATGCCCTATTCTCAATTGCCGAGCCTTCAAATGAGCCATTACAACCATTGAAAAAGGATTTGGATCTTTTTATTCAAGCCCCCTGCCCTTTTGTCCTCAGCAGTAACCGATACCAGAAAATTGAAACCACAAAAATGCAGAAAGCAGAAAGAAGCTCTCCAGAAATCGCAGCAGGATGCGAATCGAGCATAACCTGCCGGATCGACATTAATATATAGGTTGCACCCATTGTCAGGGGAACCAGTGCCACATTGAACCGAATAAAATAGATATAACCTAGAACAATCGCCAGACCTGTAAATAATCCTGAACATATCCAGTAAACAGGGTAATCTGACACAGGATTCGGCATAAACATTCCGCCTGTGATCATAAAGCAGATCAAACCGCTTCGCCATCTTGTCCAGTTATAGCTCAACATGCTGATGCCGGTTATTACTATTAGAATCACCAAGGTTTGAAAAACATATTGCTTCAGATCGCCAGAGATTGGTCCTATAACAGGGAAAAACGTGTTTAGAGTACTATAAAAGCCCCGGACAGGTTCTGCGTCATGTTTAAACCAATATCCTAACAGGATATAAATGGCCGCAACCAGGATACCGCTTGCAAACCCGGTTACGATATCCTTTATTCGAGGAGGTTTTTCAGGCAGAAAATTCAATTCTCGAACCAGCCCGGCCATCGCTCCTGCTCCCAGGGCTGTTGCGCCTATATTCAGCAGCTTACCGGAAAGGACTCTGAAAATCTGGTGGGAAAAAGGACTTGCAGTGGAAAAAGTATTCATGGTTGATGGCCAGAAATTTATTATTTTGCAGCATTCTATAAAGGCCATACCCGCAAAAAAGACCATGAACACCGGAAAGTGAAACCCCCTGCGGCTCCATATCAGCAGGGCGCATACAACACCGGCAATACCTATTATCCCTAAGCTGTTATCTCGAACTCTTTCGATAAGCCCTTCGAATTCGTTTTTGTTTCGCTCTTTTCGGGTCCACTCATCTGGAACATGGATATAGCGACTTGCGTCAGTTATCCGATCACCTGAGATTTTAACCTGGATTCGGGCATCTCCTTCTGACAGAGGCTTTTTTTCCTTCAATTTATCGCGCCATATGATTGTCCAGTCTGTGCGTGCTTCCAGTTTGTTCGATATAATGGAAAATTCTTCCAGGGTTCTGGAATCAAGATCGAATCTTTGTGCAATTGCAAGGCTCCCTAAGTTTCTGGCTTCATCTTTGCTGATATCTGCCCCTGGTCGAGCTTCGGGCAGATTATGAGTCCAGCGGATCACTTCTCCGTATCCTGCGATTCGGACAACATATTCTTCCTTCCGGTCTTCCACGTCCCCGGAAAATCTTACGAATCTGAGTTTCCAGTGTACCGGAGAAAGGTAAGTCCCCATCAGATCCCAGTATCTTTGCCGCCCTTCTTTTTCCCAGATAAATTGCCTGTCAGAACCCATTCCAGATACAATAGATGTCGAAACCGTCCAGTCTTCTGGAAGGTTTATTCCCAGGCTGGCCAATTTTTCGCGAGCTAATTGAATGGCCTGAACACGATTTATATGAAGCCGAGGTTCATCTTTTTTAAATTCGGAAAAACCGATCCAGAGACCTGCTCCTGCAATTCCCAGAATGCAAATCGATATCTGAACCCATCTGTTTATTGGAACGAAAGATAATTTTTTGGGCTGAGTGAAGATGACTGTAGACGGATCTGTCTGAACCCAGGCAGAGTTCAGGGAAAAATTTTGCATGGTCGTCAATTTTTTGTTCCTGAACCAATGAAAGAGGACTATCCATAGAGGAACCAGAGTAAGGAAAACAACTATCATTCTGTCAGTAAAAAGCCCTGGAGCGGATGAAGTAAAAACCGGGAGCGCGAACCATACTACGTCATATGTAAAATGGCAGACAATAACAGGTAGAAGCCCGAAACGCAGGTATATCAAGCCATAGACCAGGGAAGGAAGAATCAGCTCTATGAGTCTTGCATATGCAGGCTGCTGTGCGTACATAGCATGCACACCCCCGAAAATCAGAGCCTGAATAATGAATCCCGCTATAATCCAAAGCCGCTCGCGTCCAAGATATCTGCCTATTAAAGCAGCCCCGGCAATGGGAATAGCACGAAACATGCATTCTTCCCAGAAACCGGCTCCCAGAGACCATGCAATAGAAGGAAGCCAGGGAAAAGGAGTGGCGAGAATATCAGGTCTTATCAGAGTAGTGGAAGGGACCCACCAGCCGAAATATCTGGTACAGAGCAGCATGAACAAAGTGACATAAACAATATCAAGGGCTGCCCCCAGATAGCCGCCGACTGTCCTGCCGAGGATAGAAAATCCTGCCGTATCTTTTGACCAGAGACGAAAAAACTGGATATGATGAGGAAACGCACGCCTTGTAAGACCTTCGGCTGCCATGAAGGTGGCAGTATAGAGACATGTCCAGAAAATAAAAGTGATTATTGCTTCCAGCAGCCCGCTTAAAAAATATACATTTGAAGACAGGGCAGTGTCATAGTGCATCCACTGAAGCGGCCACCAGTTCACCTCTGCAAGAACTTCGAATAATGCTATGAATATACCCCAGATCAAGGGCCATTTCCATACCACAAGATTTTTTCGGTTCAGAAGAAAGATACCGATAACTATCCCGCCCAGAACATAAAGCAAAATTCCTGCTCCATGTGCAATAGTACGGATCATTTTATTACTCGACCGCATCTGCTCGTATCTGCGGAAAAAACCTTCGGGAATCTGGATGTAGTGCTTCAACTCCGTAAGACGGTCGCCGGAAACTACAAGACGAAGCCTGTAAAAACCCCTGCCAATACGGACACCTGACCTTTCATATACAAAAGTATGATCTTTTCTGCTCGAAGGCTGAAATTCGTGGGAGGTTTCCACAAGTTTATAATCTTCGAGCACGACTCCCCATTTTTCTACAGCCTCTTTTATGGCTATGCCCTTTGCTATTTCTGAATCTATATCTGCACCGGGTTCGTCTTCGGAAATTTTTTCATAAAACCCGTAGGGTGTGCCTTGTGGTGTAAACCATATTTTGAGTTCTTTTGTTCTGCCTTCTACAAAATGGCGGACTTTCCATGTATAGGGTGAATAGAGATTTTCAGCACACATTTTCCGAAATGCTTCAACGCCCCCGGCTTCCAGTTCCACATAATGTTTTACTCTGTAATCAGAGCTAAAAGATGCTGCCTGCCGGAAATTTTCAGGCCCTCTGCCAGATGCATCGGCCATTTTTTTTGCCTGTTCCATAGCTTGTTGCCGATTTATGGAAAGTTCCAGACTCAAAACAGGAAACGCTCGCGGAAAAAAGTGAATTGCAACAGGAACAGAAACAACGGAAAGGATCACAAAAATCGTCCAGAACATGAATTTTTTGGTAAAAATACTTTTGCTCATGGCAAAATTCCCCTGATTTCAGTTTAGGGATGTCATAGAAAATAATATACCCCGGATTACGGAGGAATTTTTTTACTCCGCCTCTTCCACATCCCGCTTATTGACTATATATACAATTTTAATCTGGTGGGCATTGGACTTTGGGTCCAGGGACACACCTGCCGGAATTACGGGTTTTACGATAATCTCACCCGATTTTTTAATGGAATTAAGATCAAGTTTTTCTGTGTAGACAGTAGAGATTCCATAAAGCACCCTGGTATTACCTTTCAGTCTCAACTCTTTAGGATAGATTTTTATCGAAGCCAGGATGAGATCTTCTTTCAAAATGCCTGTCCAGTCCGGCTGAATAGGAAAAATCTTTTGCTTGGGAGCATCAATATTCATTTCGACTATCCTGGGATCTATTTTTGAAAGGTTGATTCCAGGGGGCAGGATAATATTCTCATTTTCAATGACAAAAGAATTATAGCCTACCTTTGCAGCGGCCATGTCCACCTTGACTCGTACCTGATCTGGCTTGATCGAATTGACCAGCACATCCGAGCCGCTCAGACGAAGACGTACAACATCAATTGTAGTATCTATAATATTCATTTCAGGGTCACGATTAATATATTCGATTGGGGCTTCCAGGCTGATAAGGGTATGGCTTATCCCCCTTGTCACACCATACCAGATACCGGTGACAAAGATTACGCACATAAGAGCTGCCATCATGGTTTTAAGATGCATTACAGCAAAACCGTTACCCTTGCCGCCATCATGTACTCCCTGTAACTTGAGATGTTTTTTCAACTCAGCAGGATTGCCAATTTCTTCCAGATTCATTCCCTTTGCCACCATGATGTTGCCCTTTTCTTCGGAGACAAGTACCACCATAGCATCCGTAGATTCGGCAAGACCCTTGGCAGCCCTGTGCCGGGTTCCGTAGAACTTTGGCAGGTCAGTGCGATCCGAAAGAGGCAGAATAGAAGCCACATGGGTTATTCGATTGTTTTCTATTATTACGGCACCATCATGGACAGGATTACCCTGCCAGAAAATGCTTTGAATAATCTCTCTGGATATAATGCTGTCTGTGGCAATACCGCTTTTCAATATATCGGACAGATCGTTTCTACCGGGAAAAACAAGCAATGCTCCGCAGTGACGGCTGGCCATTTTGAAGATCGAATCGGTTATGACCTCCACAGGCGTGAGATCATTTTTTTTTGGAAAGCCCCATAGCAGAGCTACAAAATCACGGGTACGGAAAAGATTACGAATTTCATGACTGAAAACTACGATAATGATAAGAGCAGATACTGCTGTTATTGCCTGCATAGCCCAGCTGGTAACGATCAGGCCCTGGGAATCGGCTATTTTCTGTAGAAACCATAGAAACAAAATCCCTATCAGTATCCGAAACATCCGGGTTCCGCGCAACAGCACATAAAGTCTGAACAGAATATAGCTGTTCAATCCTATATCAACCAGATCCTGCCATCGAATGCTATCAAAAAATATGAACAGGGAAGAATTCATTGTATGTTTGATCCCTTATCTATCAGTCGGTTATGCTGAACCTCAATGTTTGAAATACTTTGCCGTCAGGCCCCATGATCTCAACCCGCCAGGGTCCTTTGTCATTTTCCCGCATTTGAATAGTGGAAAAAGTTGACCATCTCGGAGGTTTTAATATCAGTTTTCTCCTGGCGTTGAGCCGGTCTTTATGGAACCATCTGTGCTGGATAAAAGTTTTTTCAGGAACAGGATCGAAGCTGCAATAACATGTGACCTTCCTGTTTTTCAAGGAAAAGACCACCGCCTGATTCCAGGGTTTTGAGTTTTTAAGATCCTCACAGGTGCTGGCTTCTTTGAGAGTCAGCTTTACTTCAGGGGCAGGTTCCAGAGGAACCTGTCCTTTTTTATCTGGATCGGAATCTGCCATCAATATTGTTGCCCCGAAGACGAGAAAACACAAAGCTGTAAGGTATATTTTTTCAGTATGCATATTCATCTCCTTATTTGACGCAGAAACGAAAGGCTTTTTATTTTTTTTCCCAGATGCCAGGGGACAAAAGTTTCGAGAAAATCAAGCCCTTCTTTTGAAGCAGCTGCTGAAAATTTTACTCTTTCGGCCTGGCTGAGATCAGCGCTCTGTACCAGCCACAGCAACTGCTTGACACTTCCCTTTGACAATCTGTGCTGCATTTGTGTCCCAGTTTTGCAGCTTCTGCAGATGAGACCTCCGGCCATAAGGTCGAAGCTGACATAATGTCCGTTCATCTGATGCATATCTTTTCCGCAGATATTGCAATAAATGAGATTAGGACAGAACCCGAGCATGGCAAGAAACCGGATTTGAAAAAGAATACTCAAATATTCCGGAGGCTGGCCTTCATCAAGTCTTTTGAGTACAAATGACAGAAGTTCGAACAGCCATACATTGTCGGCTCGTTCTTCCATCCATTTATCTACCAGTTCCGCCCAATAACTTGCATATGCAGTCTTTAACACGTCAGATCTTATATTTGAAAATGACTCCTGCAACACAGCTTCATTTAAAAAATCGAGATTCGATTTTTTCGATTTTCTGCAAGTCAGATCCAGAATGCAGAAAGGTTCTAAAATTCCCGCAAAACGTTTTACACTTTTTTTCGCATACTTGGCTATTACGGATATTTTCCCGAAATCCTGGGTAAAAAAGCTGATGATCAGGTCATGATCCTGATACTGGCGTTTCCGGAGCAGAATCGCTGCCGTTGAAAAATCAAGCATTTTTTCATATCCTCAATAAAACCGTAGCAAGCTTGAAATAGCAGAAGACACTGATAATATCAATAGAGGTGGTGACAAAAGGGCCTGTTGCCACAGCAGGATCGATATTGATCCTTGCAAAACACATCGGGACAAGAGAACCCACGAGTGCTGCAACGGACATGGAACAGATCAGAGCCAGCCCCACGGACAGGGCAACCGCTATAAGAGAATACTGGATATGGGCCACAAGTCCGATAAGTGTGCCATAAACTAAGCCCAGGATCACTCCTATGGCAACCTCTTTACCCACGACCGACCATATATCCCTTATATTCAATTTTCCGGTGGCAAGTCCGCGAACAACAATGGTCGAAGACTGGGTTCCTATATTTCCACCCATACCCATAATTACCGGGATAAATGCGGCAAGATACGTGTATTGATAAAGACTTTTTTCAAAATGACTTATGATCCAGAAAGCGACAATACCACCGATGCAGCTGGCAAAGAGCCAGGGCAGGCGAATCCGGGTGCTTTTTAAAATCGACTTTGTTTCGACAAAATCTTCTCCCACACCGGCCATCTTCAGTATATCCTCGGTGGCCTCTCTTCTGAAAATATCAATTACATCATCCACGGTAACAATACCGACCAGTCGATTGGAACTGTCTATTACCGGAACTGCCAGGATATCATAACGAGCTACAATTTTTGCAACTTCTTCCTGATCCATTGAGGTTTCAACTGAAACCACATCGGTTGACATGAATTCTTTCAATGGTGTGTCAGGGCTGACAACTACCAGTTGGCGCAGGGAACAGACTCCGACAAGCTTTCCGTATTCATCCACGACATAAAGATAAAAAGGCATTTCCACATCAACATAATCTTTCTGTATTGATGCTACCGCTTCTTTTGCCGTGTTGTCTTCTTTCAGCGCTATGAAGTCAGGAACCATGATACCGCCAGCAGTATCATCTCTGTATCTGAGCAGGCCCTCAACCTCTTCGGATTCCTCATGCTTCATTTTTTCGAGGATAGCCGCACCCATTTCTTCAGGAAGTTTGCCAATGAGGTCTGCCACATCATCGTTTTGCATATCCTCGAAAACTTCCACCAGTTCGTCTATATCCATTTTTTCTATGAAATCGAAAAAAGTGTCTTCATCCATTTCACTGAAAAGGATACCTTTTTGTTCGTTATCTTCTATCAGCTTGAATAATTTGTGCTGATTAGCGGTGGGGATAGCAGGGAAAACAAGCCACAGGTCTGCCCCATGAGTCTTGTTAACAATCTTTTTTAAATGAGGGAGTGCATTTCTTCTGAGCAGCCTTTTTATCGTATCGGTCAGTATCTTAGTGCGATCTGCATGCATCCCTCCCCCTTTCATATTACTGAATAATCCGAATGTGAGATCTTTCGCGCAATTCTTTTATCCAGGAATTAAATTTTTTCTCTACTCTGTCCTTGTATATTTTTTCTTCAATTTCGGCAGATACATCTTCAAATGCTTTGCCCTCTTCATTATTGATATTCTCCAGCAAAAAAATCTGAAACCCCAGGTCGGTACGAACTATATCCGTAAATTCGCCAGCTTTCAATTTTTTTACAGCACCCTGCACTTCGGGAGCCAGGTCGCTTAAAGGAAAACTTCCCAGATCCCCCTGATCTTCAGCCAGCAGCTGGGAATGTTTTTGCGCCATTTCCTTGAAATCAGCACCCTGTACCAATTGATCATGGATGTTTTTCATTTCCTGCTCGAAAACTCGCAGTTCATTCTCACCTGAAAAATCGGGGGGCTTTCTGATTATGGTGCGAAGATGAAAAGTTTTCTCCACTTGGTATTGACTTTTGTTTTTATCATAAAACTCACGAACATCTTCCTGGGTAATCACTATTCTTGATTTAAGTTCAAGCTGCACGAAACGTGTTCTGAGCAACTGTTCCTTGAGACGATCACGATATTCTTTATAGGACATGCCTTCAGACTGCAGTCCTTTTCGCAATTCTTCATCCGTATAATAATTGATTTTCTTTATATGCTCAATGGCATCATCCAGATCTTTTTCACTCACTCGGATACCTGTCCGGGCAATCTCCTGGTCTGTCAGTTTCTGTTCTACCATTTTGTTGAGCAGATCTTCGCGTACTTTATACATCATAGCACTCTCCTTTTCAGGAGAATAATTCATACTTTTTACTTTTTCCATGTATGGAGCCATGCTCTGCTTCAATTCGAAAAGAGAAATGATATCATCATTAACAACCGCAACTATCCGATCCACTATTTCTCCTGCCATAAGATTGCTTACAGTAATTGTAAGAAAGCATAAGGGGAAAAACAGGATAACACATACTGCCTTTTTCATTTTAAATCCTTTTAAAAATACCGATTCACTTTTTCACTTTTGGGCCACAGAATCCGTGACCCGGTTCCACAATTTTCTGTCGATTTTGATGGTATAGCTTTCCTGCAATTGCCTGATCCATATTCCATAGGCTTTTTGCATCTGATTCTGTTTCAGCACCTTGACAAGATTTTCATCCATCTGTCCGGAAGTTGCAGGATTGGCTGCCATTTGTGACAGGTTTTTCATCTCGACTGAAATCACCTTTTCAATTAACAGACGTACCTTCAACTCCTTTTCCCACACATGATACGAAACTGCTGATTCCAACAAAGCCTTTTCAAACTCCTGGTCGGTATATCCTTGTTTCAACGATTTGACACGTTTTAAAAGAGCTGCATCACTGATTGTCATACCCTGCTCTTTTGCCAGTTGTATCAGAACCATCCTTTCTATCATCTGATCCATAATTTCACTGCTGACTTTTTCCAGAGCCTCTGAATTTTTTGTCGTGTCATATGGATAGGCTGATTTTGCTATTTCAAACACCTGATTGAACTCTGTAAGACTCATGGTGATCTCACCGACTTGAATAAGAGGCCCATCAATATCTTCTTCAGTCTGTGATGCTGAACATGAAAAAACTATGAGTGTTGATAACAGGGTTATCAAAACAAGCCATTTATTTTTTTTATATTTTCTGCACGCCTGCTTCAAATTTTTCTCCAATGAAATCATTCAAAACTTCATTCATTGACATGTTGTATGATTTCTTTCAAGATCTTTTTGGCCTTTCCCATTACAGCTCCCATTGACAGACCTGAAAATCTGGCTTTCAGAACATGATCCGGGATAAGTTGAAGATTATATTTTTTCTCTGCCACCATATTAACTATTTTATGATGATTTTTTAGATGCGCTGGGGAAAAACGGAGACTGAGACAGTTTTTCATAAGATCAAGACGTGCGATACCCGCTTTGATTGCCAGCACCCTGAACATGATTTTTAAAAGGAGGTTTCTGGCCTCTTCGGGCATAGGGCCGAAACGGTCGATCATCTCATTTTTGAAATCCGATATCTGTTTTAAATCTTCCATCTTCGACAGACGGCGATAGGCTGACATTCTCTGATCGATACCTGGTATGTATTTTTCAGACAGAAAAGCTGAACGGTTGATATTGATCTCAGGCTCTAATGCCTCTGTCACAGGTTCTCCTTTCAATGTCGAGACTGATTCCTCCATGAGTTTGAGGAACATGTCATATCCAACTGCTGTTATATGACCCGACTGAGAAGCGCCAAGAATGCTTCCGCCTCCCCTTATTTTCAAATCGTTCATGGCAATTTTGAACCCGGAACCAAGGTCGGAATGCTCCATCAATACCTTCAAACGCTTTTTTGCATCTTTTTTAAGAAGACTCTCATCCGGGATAAAGAGGTAGGCATATGCCTGACGGCCGGATCTTCCAACACGTCCTCTCAACTGATAAATCTGGGAAAGGCCAAAAAGATCGGCCCGGTTGACCAATATAGTGTTTGCCAGTGTTATATCAAGTCCTGATTCTATTATGGAAGTGGAAACAAGCATATCAAGCTCATTGTTCATGAAATCAAGCATTATGCGTTCCAGATTGTTTTCATCCATGCGGCCATGAATTACGTCAAGCCGGACTTCAGGCACGAGAGTTTGAATATGCCGGGCCATCCTTTTAATAGTGCTGATGTTATTATGTACAAAAAATATCTGCCCTCCCCTGCCAAGTTCCTTACGGACAGCGTCTGTTATGACTGCATCATCAAGTTTGCATATATAGGTTATAATGGAATGACGATCCTGAGGAGGAGTGGCTATGAGACTGATATCCCGAACTCCCATAAGAGAAAGGTGGAGAGTCCTTGGAATGGGTGTTGCAGTAAGAGCTAAAACATCAACGTTGCTCCTTATCTTTTTCAGTTTTTCCTTATGCTTTACACCAAAGCGCTGTTCTTCATCCAGAATCATCAGGCCAATATCATTGAAAGCCACATCCTTTTGAAGGAGACGATGAGTTCCGATCACTATATCAATATCACCGTTTTTCAAACCCTCAATTATTGCTTTCTGCTCTTTCCTGCTCCGAAACCTGGTCATACAGGCAAGGCGAATCGGCCAGGCTGAAAAACGATCCGAAAATGTTGAGAAATGCTGTTCAGCAAGAACTGTGGTCGGAACCAGGACAGACACCTGTTTTCCGCCGAAAACTGCGGCAAAGGATGCCCGCAGTGCAACTTCGGTCTTTCCATACCCCACATCCCCGCAGACCAGCCTGTCCATTGAGACAGGGGATGACATATCAGCCAGCACATCGTCGATAGCCCTTTTTTGATCAGGAGTTTCATCATAAGGAAAAGCTGCTTCAAAATCAGATAAAAAAGCATCTGGAACTGAAAAAGCATGACCTTTTTCCACTTTTCGTTTTGCATAAAGCTTCAAAAGTTCTTCGGCAATTTTCTGTACAGATTTTTTAACCCGGTTTTTAATCCGGTTCCACGAACTTCCTCCCATTTTGTCGAGATGAGGTTTTCCGTCTCCCGCACCCATATATTTTTCGATCAGAGACATTCGATCCACAGGCAGATAGAGCTTGTCATCATCTTTGTAACGAATTAAAAGAAAATCACAGGCTGTTTTATCTATTGTAAGCTTGACCAGGCCATCATAACAGCCTATCCCGTGTTCGGAGTGAACCACAGGATCTCCTTTTTTCAAATCCGCAAATTCGATAAACCCAGTTTTTACCTGCTTTCTTTTCCGGGCTTTTGATGCATGCCTCTTTCCAAAAATTTCCTGTTCGGATATCAAGGCAAGAAATGCCGCAGGCCAGATAAAACCTTTATTAACACTGCCAATGCATATGGTCACTTTTCCCGATAAATCTTCTTGATTTTCAGGAAATTTTCCACTTTCATCTTTGCCATCTTTTAAAACGGGCAGTATTCCATATGGTTCAAGAAGGGATTTAAGCCTGCCTGCCTGAATTTTTGATGCACATATGATTACGATACCATATCCAAAATCTTTTTTTTCACGTATCCAGTTGCAGAGGGGCAGAAGAAAATTTTCCCCTGCCTGCCTGTTTTGATGCAGCAGTCCGGCATCCGTATTATCTTCCATCGTAAACTGAAATCGATGTTTTTTTGCCGTATCATCCCGGCCATCAAACGAGATCGGAATCATTCTGAATGTCAAAAAGCTGCATTTACAAAAAATATCATAAAATTTGGGCCATTGTATATAAATTGATGCGGGTTCGACACAAAGCTTCGACTGGCTGCACGCATCTTCATAATCCTCTTGAGCCCGTTCGATCAATTCATCTCCGATTCGATCCAGCTTTGCAGGATCTGTCAAAACCGGCAGCGTATTGTCGGGCATATAATCAAACAGAGTTTCCGTATCCTTATATATAAGGGGCAGAAGTGTATCAAAGCCTTCAAAAGTTTGTTCGGTCTTAATCTGTCTGATAATTTCCCGGACATCCGATACAGCAAGATCAAGTGAGGCTGCCCGTGTCCGGATTCTTGAAATCACATCATTGGTCATCTCCGGGGCCATGATACATTCGCGGGCAGGAATGATAACAGCCTCTTTTACAGAAGTTCTTGTACGCTGCGTAGATGCTGAAAAAAATCTCAAAGATTCAGCAGTGTCACCGAAAAACTCAATTCTGACAGGATCATTGTACAAAGGGGAAAAAATATCCATAATCCCCCCGCGAACGCAGAAATCACCAGGTTCTTCCACAATAGCAGTCCGGGTATAACCTCCTGATATGAGTTTTGTGATCAATTCGTCCCGGTCAATATCTTCTCCTTCCATTAACAGTTCGGCATAATCGATTATAGCAGATTTCGGAACAATCTTTTGCAGCAGCGCTTCCATGTCAGTAACAATGATGGGCGGCTTTTTATTTTCGATCAGACGAAACAAAACAGCCATTCGGCTGCCTGAAATCTCATTATGATACGATAACAGCTTGAAAGGTGACATATGATATGACGGGAACAGAAAAAGTTTATCATGGCAATGGCCGAGGAAAAAACTGATTCCATTATAAATTCGTTCTGCCTGTTCAGATGAAGGCGCAACGATGAAAAGGGGAATTTTCAGCCTGTCATATATACGGGCAAGTGCAAACGAGGCTGCCGAACCTTTCATCCCTGTACATGAAATCGGACACTTCCGTTGGCCGATAACGCGAATCAATTCCTGATATTCATTTTTTTCTTGATTTTGTTCCATAAAACTTGTACACAGACTCAACTTAATGGCCGACGTAGCTCAGTTGGTAGAGCAGCTGATTCGTAATCAGCAGGCCAGCGGTTCAAATCCGCTCGTCGGCTCCATAAAAAATTAGTGAAAAAACGGAGGATTTTTCAGTTTATACCTGAAAAATCCTTTATTATTTAAATCCCCTGCCTCATGTCTTGTTTCAGGTCGGCATGATATAACAGAAAAGATACATGCTCTTCAATGGCTATTTTCAAAAGAAGTGTGTACTTACTGAAATTTTTATGACCGAACTGCTTGACATAAATTCGATATCCGTATATTTTAGATACTTATAGCTTCTTATGAAGCAAAATCGTGCTTACGTGGAGCCATTTTTGTAAAACTTTAACCAAACAGGAGCCTCGATACCACATTGATGGAATGTATTGACGCAATCGAAGCGAATCTGAAAAGGGTTCTTGAAAGGCTTTACAAGCTTTTTGCCGAAAACGGAACGGATGACAGCGAATACATTCGGAATGTCAAGGCTGTTTTGGAAGGCACTGCAATTTTTTTGAATGAAAACCGGGATTTTTTTAAAAATGTTGACGCACTTAACAGCAATCTTTATGATTTTTCAAAATCCTTGTGGCTTAACCATATAAAAACGGTTCTTTCGAAAGAAGATACAGCAGACAAAAAAGAAACTGCTTTGGAAGACAAAGGATATCACAGTTATTATTATGATTACATTTTCAATCATGATATTTATCCGCGTTAAATTATTTTTAACGCGTTTTGCCTCACTGTCTGTATGGCAAAAATAAACTGTTACAAAAATTTAAATCAAATAGCGGACACACAAAATCTTAGCGGGGAGGACACATGGCATTAACCAAAAACGATATCGTTACCGAAGTGCATGACTTAGGCTTTACCAAGAAGAAATCGATAGATATCATCGAATCTCTTCTGGAAATCATCAAAGGAACTTTAGAAGATGGAAATGATGTGCTGATTTCTGGATTCGGTAAATTCTGTGTTAAGGAAAAAAAGAAAAGAAGGGGCAGAAATCCGGCTACGGGCGAGGATCTTATGCTTAGAAAGCGGAAAGTCGTTACCTTTAAGTGTTCCGGAAAATTAAGAAATAAGATTAATAATCCTGAGTACTAATTATTTCGTATAATCTCAGATACTCAAGGTTTTTTACTTTCTTGTTTCAAATTGCCTGGTCTTTTGTAATATCTTTACGTACCCGCTTGAAACACCTCCTGCCGTAGTGTTTGTTGGCTTCAGACAAAAAATTGTTTGAAAAAGGAGATTTTGTGCGGGTACTTTATTTTACCTTTTGATTTGCAGATAATTGATTGTGAAACGAGTTATCTTATAAATCCATGCCACATTAAAAGCTCTGTTAATTCAAGAAAAATACATACCGGAGATTATATGCGAGCAGTCATAACTGGTACAGGCAGATTCATCCCTGAAAAGAAGCTGTCAAACCATGATATTGAAAAAATGCTGGACACAAACGATGAGTGGATTACAACACGTACTGGCATAAAGGAAAGAAGGATTCTTGAAAAAAACAGAGGAACCTCCTTTATGGCGGTAAAGGCCGCAGAAATGACTCTTGAAAAAGCTGGAGTTTCGGCAGATGAAATTGATCTTATCATTCTATCCACAGTCACACCGGATATGACAATTCCCAGCGCGGCAGCTATCGTCCAGAAAGAACTTGAAGCATCAAACTGCTGGGGATTCGATCTCAATGGAGGCTGCACCGGTTTTGTTTATGCCCTTGTCTGCGCTTCTCAATTCATCGAATCCGGCAGACACAAGAAAGTTCTGGTCATCGGCGCTGATAAGATGAGTTCTATCCTTGATTATAAAAATAGAAACACATGTGTTCTTTTCGGAGATGGCGCTGGAGCAGTACTTCTGGAAGCATCAGAAACTGACGATACTGGAATCGAAGATTTTGAACTCCATCTTGATGGCTCAGGAAGCGAGTTTTTAAAGGTTCCGGCAGGGGGCAGTCTGCTTCCGGCTTCAAATGAAACTGTTGAAAAAGGTCTTCATTACGTTTATCAGGACGGAAAATCAGTTTTTAAACGAGCCGTCAGGGACATGGCAAAAGTTTCCGCAAGTATATTGGAAAAAAATGGATTGAGTGGAGAAGATATCCATATGCTCATACCTCACCAGGCGAATATCAGAATCATTGACGCTGTTTCTAAAAAGCTCAATCTTACCCATGAACAGGTATTCATAAATATCAACAAATACGGGAATACCACATCCGCAACAATTCCGATAGCCATCTCAGAAGCCTTTGAACAAAACCGCTTAAAACCCGGAGACAGAATTCTGATGTCAGCCTTTGGAGCCGGATTTACATGGGGCAGCCTGCTGTTAAAATGGACTATTTAAAATTTTTTCGAATAGAAAATCTATGCATCTATATCATATGCCTTGATCTTGTTCAGTAAGGACGGATGGCTGATTTCAAGCAATCGGGTGGCCTTGCTTCGATTGCCATCCGTAGCAGTAAGTGCTTTTTTAATCATCATTTTTTCAAGAATTTTCTGGCCAGCTTTAATTGAATATCCGTCAAAAATTTCATTCATCCGATTTGATTCTGTCTTCTCAAGCAGTTCGGGGGGGAAATTATCGATGGTCAAAATGGTTTCATCCGTAAGTACCGCAGCCCTTTCAATAGCATTTTCCAGCTCTCTTACATTGCCTGGCCACGAATGTTTCAATAAAACAGACATGGCATCCGGTGCCACAGAATCAATACGTTTATTGAGTGCTTTCCCGATTTTTTCAATAAAATGCTGGCATAACAGAGGAATATCTTCTGTTCGCACTCTAAGGGCAGGTAATTTTATTGGGAGAACATTCAATCGATAAAAGAGATCCTGCCTGAAATTACCATCAGAAACCTCCTCTTCAAGATTTTTCGATGTAGCAGCAATAACCCGAACATCCACTGTTCTGAGCTTTGAATCCCCAATTCTGCGAACTTCATTTTCTTGCAGCACTCTTAGAAGTTTAACCTGGAGAGTAATCGGCAGTTCACCAATCTCATCTAAAAAGATGGTTCCATGATCAGCTTCCTCAAACAGCCCCTTCTTCGCTTTTTCAGCTCCTGTAAAAGCCCCTCTGACATGGCCGAAGAACTCGCTTTCCAGAAGATTTTCAGGAATCCCACCACAGTTTATCGGGACAAAAGCCTTTTTTGCCCTGGTTCCACTGAAATGAAGACCTTTTGCGATCAATTCTTTTCCGGTCCCGCTTTCTCCTGTAATCAGTACAGTGGTATTGTACTGGGATACTTTCACGGCCAGTTTGAATATGGACTGCATTGCCTTGCTTTTGGCAATCATTGATCCAAAATTGTTGCTTGCCTCGATTTTTGAAATTCTTTCTTTCAGCTGTATATTTTCTTTTTTCAAATGTTCCCGCTCTTCAGCTTTCTTCAAGGTCAGGCAGACTTCATCACTTTTAAATGGCTTGGAGATATAATCATAAGCTCCCAGCTTCATGGCCTCAATAGTATTATCAAGACTCCCGTAAGCAGACATCATGATAACCGTTGAAGCTGCGACATTACTTTTTGCGGCCTTTAAAAATTCCATGCCTCCCATATTAGGCATTTTCATGTCACACAGAATAAAGTCATAACTTTTTTTTTTAACCATTTCAAGAGCATGAACGCCATCTGGGGCAGTATCCACATGAAAACCATAGGTTTTCAGCATACTGTTTAACATGTGGCGCATGTTTTGTTCATCATCGATGACCAGGATATTCTGATCTTTAAACAGAGCTTCCAGTGTATTGACGGTATCTGTCATGGCACAAATCCTTTAAGCTGAGTCCGATTTATTTTCTATTGCTGAAAGAGGCAGATAAACTATCATACTTGTTCCAATGCCGTCTTCACTTGATACTTCCATTTTTCCTTCAAAAGCTTCTATTATCATAAATGACACAGAAAGACCGAGTCCGGTTCCCTTGCCAGGGTCCTTTGTAGTGAAAAACGGATCGAAAATACCATCCAGGTTTTCTTTTGGAATTCCAACCCCGTTATCCGTCACTTTGATTTTCAAAAGATCACCGGCATAAACTCCATCTTTTGAACTTGCCGGGACATATTCGCTTCCTACTGTCAAATGACCATCTGCCCTGCCTGGTGAAGCTGCGATTGCGTCATTGGCATTGATCATCAGATTGAGCAATACCTGTTTTAGCTGATCTGGATTACAGAATATTTTATCATGTATCGAATCAAGTGCAAGTGCTACGGAAATATCGGACATAAGCGGTTGAATTTTACAAGCTTCTGTCACATCCTCTATGATTTCATGGGCAGACACGATTTCCATATGCTCTTTCGATGGCCTGGCAAAATCAAGAAGATGGCGAATGGTGCGATTGATCCTGTTTACCTCATCTTCAGCTCTGTTTATGAACTCATCTTTATCCTGTTGTGAAATGCTCCTGTTTTTCAACAAATCAAAGTATCCCATGATAATGGCTATAGGATTTCCGATTTCATGGGCTATGCCTGCAGACAATCTGCCAACAGACGCGAGTTTTTCCGCTCGAATTATCTCTTTCTGGGCAACTTTAAGTCTGGAGTTGGCCTGTTCGAGGGAAAACACCGTCCTTTGAAGTTTTTCATTATCATCCGATATGCGTTGCAGCATCCGATTCAAAGCCCTGGAAAGTTGATTGAACTCATTTTTCCCATCTTCGTGTAAAAAGAACGCTCCATCATCATAATCAAAATCTTCCGCACGGTAAAGCAGACGATAAATCGGCCTGATCAAGGTCTTTGAAAAACAGTACAATCCGATAAGAGTTAAAAAAAACGTGTTGATGAGGATATATACAAAGGAAAACTGCTGTATATTATGCAAAATCGAATAAACGCCGTCGAGCCGGAGCAGAATACCTGCTCCGCCGATTGTGTTTTCTTTGTAATTCATGGGAGATGCAAGGCATAAAACCTCTTGTTGTTCCCAGAAAATTCCGTATGTACTCCCGTAAAAGCCTTTGTTGTTTTTTTTTGAGCGAACAGAGTCGGCAGTTAATTGAACGAGATTATCCGTAAATGGCTGCAAATCACCGTATGAAAATATCGGTATGGTTTCTTCATCAACAAGTATGATACCAAAAAAACCGGCTCCCTGAACAATCTGTTCGATTTGTGAGTAAAAGGCCCCGTCATCTATCAGCTTTCCAGGTTCGTCTTTGTTTGATATCCGGTTTTCTATTATTGATATAAGCCTGTATCCTCTTAAAATTTCAGATCTTATGAGAACATTCTGGGTAACAATGATGGTGACAACATGAATAAGCACCATTGCAATCATCAATAAGACAGCAAGATTTATGGCAACACTGGTTTTCAGTCCGTATCGAAACATTGCATTTTATATCATCCACGCCCCTTAAGATTTAATATCTGCTCATATTTTCCATTGTTTTGAAGTCTATCACAATACAGAAGTGAATGCAAGGCGGGCAGCAGAAACAAAAAAAGCCCGATATTGTAATAAATTACAATATCGGGCTTAAAAAAGAATCTTCGGCAGCGTCCTACTCTCCCACACAGCTTCCTGTGCAGTACCATCGGCGCTAGGGACCTTGACTTCCGTGTTCGGGATGGGAACGGGTATTGCCTCCCTGCCATCGCCACCGAAAAT
>JAUCGE010000275.1 GCA_030377965.1 Desulfobacterales bacterium HSG16 | reverse complement strand
TCCGCCATTTTTGCCTTGACAGGAATCAGGTTGGCCAGAAGCCCTGCTGATTCTATCCCCTTATAGATACAATTCAGCCGCTGGGCCATTTCAGGATGGCCAGGGCCTGTATCGTGGAGCAGATACTCTTTTTCATATAAAAAACCGGTTTTTTTCATAAGTTTTTTGCCTCATGCGTCTAATCGATTATTTTTTCAAAAATATCAAAGGCAGCCCTGATGGCAGGATTGTCTTCAGGCATTTCAACCGTGGGGCGGCCATTGAGATCAAACTCATAAACCATGTTATCTGCCGGAATCGTTCCGGCTAATTCCAGATTATTTTCGTTGATCATCTCCATGACCCTGTCTGCCGGCGCTTCCTTGGTCTGATTTATTATAAGAAAGCTTTTCTCCACTCCGATATTCAATGATTTAGCGAGTTCATTTATACGAAATCCGGCCTGAAGCCCTCGCCTGGAAGTGTCCGCAACAATGAGCAGCACATTAACATCATGGGTGGTCAGTCTGCTGATATGCTCCATGCCAGCCTCGTTGTCCACGACAAGATAAGGATAATTAACAGTCAGTTTTTCGAGAAAATTGGTCAGCAGGGTGTTGGCAGCACAGTAACAGCCGGAGCCTTCAGGCTGGCCCATGACAACAAGGTCATATCCGCTGCTTTCGGCTATTGACTGTTCCATACGCATGGAAATAAAAACATCTTTGGTCATACCGCTGGGTACTTTCCCTTTTTTCATATCTTCCCTGGCATCTCCGAGAGTGCCATTGAGTTCAAGCCCCAGAACTTCGTTGAGATTGGCGTTACTGTCCGCATCCACGGCCAGAACCGGAGATTTTCCTTTCGAAACCAGATATTTTATCAGCATGCCTGCGACTGTGGTTTTTCCAGTACCACCCTTGCCTGCTAAAGCGATTGAAAAGGCCATGAAATTTATCCCCCTTTTTTATTTATAGTTTTAACGCAATAAGCCCCTGAGTGTTAACCCGCAAACTTGCATCCTTAGAATAGTTGAGGCAATCAGTCAAGAAACTTTTTGTTCCTTCAGGTTACGGAAAGACAGTTGCAGGATTCAATTCTGTGTCATTCAATTTTCTTGCAATCGTTCTGGCTGTATGATAGCGATGCGTAATTTGGTGTTGTTAAAAAATGTTAATCAGGACTGAACAATCAGGAGGTATGGTATGGAATTTGAACTGACAAAAGAGCAAAAACAGATTCAAAAATCTGTGAGAGAATTTGTAAAGGGCGAGTTTAAAAAAGACCTGATCGTTGAAATGGAAGAAAAACACAAGTATCCGGTTGATATCTGGAAAAAAGCTGCGGAACTTGGTTTTATCGGGATTCATTTTCCTGAAGTATATTCCGGCATGGGTCTTGGCGTGATGGAGAATATTCTGGTGGCTGAAGAATTGTGCAGAGGAGATTCCACAGTTGGAGCATGCCTTATACTTGCAGATTTCGCGTCAGAGATAGTCCTTCATTTCGGAAATGATGAAATGAAGCAAAAATGGCTCCCCAGAGTCGCTGAAGGAGAAGTTCTTTCATGCGGTGCCTTTACTGAGCCTGACCGAGGTTCCGATATCACATCCATGACAACTACCGCTGTAAGAGATGGAGATGACTGGGTGATAAACGGTACAAAGATTTTTATCACCAATGGCGGGCCTCTGGCTGGTTTCTACAGCGTGCTGTGCCAGACTGATTCTGAAATCAAGCCGAGTCACAGAGGATTGAGTCTGATTCTCGTGGAAGCTGACAATCCGGGAGTATCCACATCAGATGTGGGTGTTAAAATGGGAATTCGCTTCATGCATACGGCTGAAGTCGTTTTCAAGGATGTACGTGTGCCTGCATCCAACGTAATCGGCAAGGAAGGACGCGGCTTTTATCAGGTTCTCGAATTTTTTGACGAAAGCCGGATTCTGATTGCAGCCCAGGCACTCGGAACAGCACAGGGCGCATTCGACCGCGCTCTGGCATATGTCAAATCAAGGGAACAATTTGGAAAAAGAATAGCACAATTCCAGATAACTCAGCATAAGCTCGCGGATATGGCAACCCAGATAGAAATGGCAAGGCTTCTGGTTTACAAGGCTGCCTGGAATTTTGATCAGGGCCGTATGGATCCCAAGCGTACATCAATGGCCAAGATGGCCGCAGCTCGTTGCGCTGTCGAAGTCTGTGACGAAGCGATTCAGCTCCACGGCGGGTACGGGTACATGTTCGAATACGAAGTGGAACGTTTTGCCAGAGATGCAAAAATCACAGAATTATATGAAGGCACCAAGGAAATCCAGAAAAATACCATAGCAAGTTATCTGCTGGGCAAATTCAAATAGTTTTTCATTAAAATCGCCCGGAGTTGACACTCCGGGCTGAAATCGTCAGATGATTTATAGCCGACACCTTTTGCGGTTTGATCAATCGCTCATTCGAATTTTACAATTCACTTTTGGATAATGACATGTTGAGCATAAGAAAAATCGGTGTTATCGGGCGCACATACCGCCATATGAACCGGTATCGACAGATTTTATCGGTACTTATCAAATACGGTTTCGGCGATCTTGTCGAAAGACTCGATATCGAACAGTATTTTGAAGTAGGACTTCAGATGATATCCCAGAAACCAAGGCCTCCGGTAGAAAAACTGACACGGGCCATAAGACTTCGTATGGTATTTGAGGAACTCGGCCCTGCATGTACGAAACTGGGACAGATTCTTTCCACCAGGCCTGATCTTGTACCCAAAGAATTTGCCGAAGAACTGACACTTTTGCAGGACAGCGTGAAACCTCGTTCCTTTGAAGAGATCAGCAAAACTTTGAAAAAAGATCTGGGACAGGAACCGGATAAGATATTCGAGCATTTCAGCAAAACTCCCCTTGCGGCAGCATCTATAGGACAGGTTCACCGAGCGCGTCTTAAAAGCGGAGAAGATGTAGCAGTCAAGATCCGGCGAATCGGAATCCGAAAACTGATTGAAGTTGATCTTGAAATTATGCTCCATCTGGCAACACTCATGGAAAAACACCTGGAAGTCATGAAGCTCCACAGGCCAGTAAGAATTATTGAAGAATTTGCCAAAATTCTGGAAAAAGAACTCGATTACACCCATGAAGCTGCTGCGCTTGAGCGTTTTTCATCAGCTTTTTTAAAAGATCAGACTGTGTTGATTCCCGCTGTATTCAAGGAAATATCCACCACCCGCGTTTTGGTTATGGAGTTTATAAAAGGCATAAAAATATCTGAAAGAGAGAGTATCGAATCTGCTGGCCTGGATAGAAAGATTATAGTTTCAAGGGGCGCGAATCTCTTTTTAAAGCAGATATTCGAACATGGTTTCTTTCATGCCGATCCTCATCCTGGAAATATTTTCGTCTTGCCGAACAATGTGATCTGCCTCCTTGATTTTGGCATGATTGGCATTATAGACAGGGCAACCAGAGAAGACTTTCTGGATTTGATCGACAGCGTGGTTCATCACAATGAATCAAAGGCTGCCAGGGTTCTATTGCAGATGTCTGCCCAGGAAAATGATTTCGGAACATTCATACCTGATTCTCGAATGCTCGAAAAAGATATTGCTGAGTTCATGGGCAGGCATCTTTACAAACCACTCAAAGATATAGCAATAGGCAAATTACTCAACGATCTTCTTGATCTGGCCGGTCGGCACAGACTTAGAATCCCTCCAGATGTCTTTTTAATGATGAAGGTCTTTTCGGTGATTGAAGGAATAGGCATGGTACTCGATCCAGATTTTAATCTGGTCAAACAGGCAACGCCTTTTATAGAAAAAGCCAGATTTTTGAGATTCCACCCTCAAAGGATTGCAGACGACGCACTTGACATGCTGACGGAAATAGTAAAATTCATGCATCATTTCCCTAAAGATACCCTGAGCATAACAAATATGATTCGTCGGAAAAATCTGACAGTCAAACTCGACCATCAGGGGATTGACGATATCATCGGAGCGCATGACAGAACAATTAACAAGCTATCTTTTTCCATTATCATAGCGGCCCTGATTATCGGTTCCGCTCTGATCGTAATATCAAATATTCCCCCTCTTTTTTACGGCATTTCAGTAATAGGTATTGTCTTTTTTT
>JAUCGE010000274.1 GCA_030377965.1 Desulfobacterales bacterium HSG16 | reverse complement strand
GGAAGTCCTTAAAATCTGTTCATCTATGGATTTCATCAATTTTATCCTTTCCTGATGTGTTTTACATACCTTTACAGCGCTTTTTACAAATCGTAAGGAGTCAGGCTTTCACACCCATCCGGTGTGACCAGAACTGTCTGTTCGAACTGGGCGGACAATGAATTATCTTTTGTAACGGCAGTCCATTTATCTTTGAGAATGAGGATATCTTTTTTCCCCATATTGATCATAGGTTCCACTGTGAATATCATACCCGGAACCAGGACTACGCCTTCTCCTCTTCTGCCGTAATGGGGAACCTGGGGGGCTTCATGAAAAGAAAATCCTACGCCGTGGCCCACAAATTCCCTGACCACGGAACAGCCATTGGATTCCGCATAGTTTTGAATGGCCCATCCCACATCTCCGAGGGTATTGCCGGGAAAAACTTTTTCCATTCCGATTTTAAGGCACTGTCGGGAAACATCAACAATCTTCTTTGCCCCGTTAGCCGGTGTGCCTGCAAAATAAGTTTTGTTCGCATCCGCATAATATCCGTCAAGGATAGATGTAACATCCACGTTTACTATGTCTCCATCTTCTATAACCCGGTTCGATGGAATACCATGACATATGACCTCGTTTACCGATACACAGGTGCTTTTGGGATATCCCCGATAATTCAAGGGCGCGGGTGTGGCATTGTTTTTAAGAGTGAAATCGTGGACAAGGGTGTTGATGTCGTTTGTGGTGATACCCGGTTTTATGAACGATTCCACAAGATCAAGTGTGTCAATGACAAGACTGCCCGCTTTTCGGATTTTTCGGATATCGCTTTCATGTTTTATACGTATATCGAATTTTTTTAAATATATCTCTTCAACGGTCAGTGGATTTGATTTTCTGGCACTCGATAAAAAACGGACTGGCCTTTTTAAGGCAGCATTTTTTATATTTCAGCCCGCTTCCGCATGGACACGGGCTGTTTCTTCCAAGTTTTTGTTTTTTTTTAGCTTGATATTTCATTAAAACCATCCTGAAATTATAAAATCTGAATATTATAAAACTCGAACGTTATAATAACCTGAAACCGCTTATGATATAAACAAGATAGAATACGACCATGGGATATGCGTATTTCCACTTAATCGTGCGGGTCGAAAATCCTAACAGCAGGAGAGCAGCAATAGCGGGCAGTGTCCATATATAATAAGGTAAGAGGTTCGGATATGGTCCGGTGGTGTAAACTGACATTGGCTCGTGAAGCCAGATTGCCCTGAAGCCAGCGAAGGCAAGATCGATCACGTTGGAGCCAAACAGCATACCTAACAGGGCGTTCTGTTTATCTGCCATGGTATATCGAAATGCCATCATGAATTCCGGGAAGCTGCTGACATATGATGTGAACATGATAAGTATCCCGCCAACTGATATAAGTCCTGTAGAAGCCATGTTAAAAGTTGCGCCCATGGATTCTCTAACAAAGATTATAAGGGCAAATACCAGAAATGCGTAGGTAAAACCATTGATGAAAAATTCTTTTGTCCATGCTATTGGAGCTGTTCTGAGCGATGGGATGGCCACTTCTTCTGAATCATCATCATTTTCATCGTCCATTGATTCTTCTTCGGGAAAATATTTTGTTATCAGGTTGGGAATGATAAACTGTGACAGAATAAACGCTATTCCGATGCCCATCAGTACCCAGGATTCGGTTTCCGTCAGTATCCTGTCATTGATGAAAATGGCAAGAAGGCCGGATGAGACAATATAGAAAAGAAGGCCGATGACCGTACTCGGCTTTGCCGGGATATGGGCATCTGGATCGACTTTTTTGGTTCGGATCATGAATACTATTGCAACAGCTCCGATACCCAGGAGGTTGTCCATAGCTGAAAATGCCATGTTGAGAGTTCCAGAGCATGCTTTTTCGCCTGTTTCGAGCATCTGCCAGGCTTCGCCCGCGATAAACGGAGTGGCAGCAAGAATGGCCATGACAATCTCCGGCCCGGAAGTAGCAAGGGCCTGAAAGGTGGAAGCTACCACATCTTCAGGCAACCGCAGCAACCGACCGATCCGTCCGCCAACGTCCTCTAAAGGATCTGAAACGATAAAAAGAAGATAGCACGAGGCGGCCAGTACAAACAGCCCTGTTACGATTACATAGTGTGTGGTGATCAAATTGATCAATGCGTCCATCAGTTCTCCCTGATTTTTTTATTTTATTCCGGCCTGTTTTCGTTTTTTCTGCCGTAAAAGCCGCATGGTACTTCAATCGGTATCTGGCCGAATTCTTACTTGGGTATCCATGTGACGAAATCGAAAGAATAAACAGCTATGGCTCTGGTGTCAAGGATGAAGTCAATAAACGAATTCGTGTTTTTCGGTCTGTCATATGCTTTGAAATTAAGTTTCTGATATCCGCACTCTTGATTCCGGCTTTTTTTCTTCACCTGTAACCATCTTTTTTACAGCGCTTATTATCTTATCCATGATGGCAAAAAAGACTTCGACATTATAGCCGATCAAAAAAGCCAGGCCAACCTGCGAAATTTTGATAGCCGACATATTTTCCGGTGGTAAGAACCACCCTACTGCCATTCCTCCAAGAGCCCCGAGTGGAAGCCGCAGGCGATAACGGATATCTGTTTCATCTACGTATGTCAGATTCCTGACATCAATTGTCAGACGGCGCAGGACATAGGTAGCAGCCCCTAAAAGACCATATAGAAGCGGCAGAAAATATGATTGAAGGGCCTTGAGTACATAATCGGATGAATTCATTGTCAATAAAAGACGGTTTCTGGCCTTGTCCAGTTCACGATCTAACAGTGCCTCAGAAATAAGTTTTTCCTGTGTACGTACCTTTTTCAATTGTTCTGGAGTCAGGCTTTCGTTTTCAAAGGTGTTTTTCAGATCCTGAAACTCTGTTTTCAGCCGTTTTATCTTATCTTCATGGGTTAAATTTATGTAATAAGTAACTTTTGCTTCAAATTGTGACATAAACATACAGACCTGCCAGACGCGGTTCCAGCCCCTTAAAATTTCATAATCCGAATCAAGCTGCTGGCCGAGATAATGCTCGCCTCTTTTCAATTTATCCAGGACGGCATTATCTATTTCATCAATTTTTTTCCCCTCTTCCTGCTTGATTTTTGTACGTACCTCTGATCTCTTTTCATAAGTCTGATTTAATCTGGATAAAGATTGGAAGCCGATAAACGAGTAAATCTGAACGAAAAGAAGGAGCATCAGAGCAAGCAGCGCAAAAAGGCTGTAGGCATATACAGCTTTTTCTGCCTTGCTTTTTTTCCCCTTGAGCATGGAAGGGCCTGCATATATAGACAGAGGCATGGTAGCCCTTAAACTGTCTATGGTCACAGGTTGGATATTTTTCGCCATACGATCATATTTTTTATAAAACTTGATTTCAGCTTCAGGACTCCATTGGTCACTTTCTATAAGATATTTCGATCTCACAAAGGTTTCAAGAGTTTCATCATCAATGTCAATTAATGCTTCATGAGCCACATATGCAAGGAGAAGCTGGCCGTCATGAACAGCATCAATGATGTCAGGAGTTGGTTTGCAGTGTGTTTTCCGAACAACAATATCATAATTTTCTGAAGGCTCAACATCTTGTCCGGCAATCTCACTCTCCGGCTTTGGAATGGAGCTTTCTGCTTCGCTTACTATTTTATCCGGGTTATCAGCCGAATTTGACGTTTCAGTATTTTCCGGTTTCGGGGTGATTTTCTTTTTTTTTTTCATAAAGGCGATTCTCCATAAAAAAATGTCTATTATCTGTATTCTTCTGTATTCAGGGCCTGATCTGTATGCACAGAATGTACATGTAATCATGTTGAAAAAATTTCTTCAAGCAAATATTTGATTGAACTTGAATCTGAATTGTTGTATTTTAAATATAGATTGTAAGCTTGCAAATTTTTTGCAAATTTATGGTCAATTTTTATTTTCTGCCTTGCACTTGACATGGAATGCAGTCGGGTTTTTCCGGCTTTGAAAAATTCAGCAGCAAGATTCATCTCCGAGCTGTGTGTATTGAGCATACGGATGAAATGTAATAAAACTTATATACAGGTACTTATTCGCCAATTTGAGTTTAATGTTTGAGTACTTT
>JAUCGE010000273.1 GCA_030377965.1 Desulfobacterales bacterium HSG16 | reverse complement strand
TCTGATTTATAATAACGACATACTGCTGCAACTGAAAGAGTTGCCTGCTTTCAAATCGTTTGAAGACAAAGGACTGGAAGAATTGTTACGCAACAGTGAAATCCGGGAATATTCATCCAAAGAGCGCATAATTGAAGAAGGCACAAACAGCGGGGTACTTTATTACCTTGTAAGCGGCAAAGTGGAAGTAAGTAAAAAAGGAAAGCAGATATCTGTGATGGATCAAACTGGGGCATTGTTTGGTGAGATGAGTTTTATTGATGGTGCGGCCCGCTCTGCTTCGGTCATTGCTGTCGAACATACCATGTGTCTGGAAATGGATTTGGCAAGGGTTCAGAAAATAAAAGCTGCCGATAAAAATGAATTTAAGAACATGATTTATCGGGAATTTGCCGAGGTGCTTGCCGGACGTCTCAGGGTTTCCACTAATGAGCTTATAAAAGTACGGGAAGATTTTGCAAAAAGTAGTGCAGAGCTTGAAAAAGCGAAACTGGAAATTTTGTCTCTGAAGACAGAGAAATAGAAAAAGGACTCACAGAAAATGAAAAATAGATATTTATTAAAAAATCCAGGCGTTAAAAAAATATTTTTGCTGATATTCTTGATTTCCGGTATCTGTCATGCCGCAGAACCTCAAAAAGCAGATACGGATATTCAAGATGCAAGAAACGAAGTGCTGGCAGAAGCCAGCTATCTCATAGGAGCCGGCGACAAACTGGAAATTATAACCTGGAAAGAAAAGGATTTTACAAGAGAGGTATCTGTCAGAACAGACGGAAAGTTCAGCTTTCCCCTGCTTGATGATGTAAGAGCTGTTGGTAAAACTCCTATGGAAGTCAAAAAGGATATTACCGAACGATTGCAGAAATTTGTCAAAGACCCTATAGTCACTGTTGTTGTCAAAGATCCCCAGAGTCAGAAATTCTATATCCTGGGCGAAGTCGGAACCGCCGGAGAATTTCCTCTGATCAGAAAAATCACGGTACTCCAGGCCATTGCCCTTGCAGGAGGGTTTAACGAATGGGCGGGAAAAAAATATGTCATGCTGATAAGACAGCATAAAGACCGCCAGGAAATCATTCGTATAAATTACAGAAATATTGTCAAGGGCCGAGATTTCGATCAGAATATTACCATAAGGGCTGATGATACGATCATCGTCCCCTAGCTTTTTTTCTATGGACAATATGAAACGATTTTTTTGGTTTGGAGGCTTTTTTTTCTTCATGCTGGTGGCAGCAGTTCCCAATTGTGCAGGGGTTCAATTTTATTTTACACCAACGGCTTCCGTAAGACAGGAGTTTACAGATAACCTGCATAAGGAACTTGATCAGAAAGAACACGAGTTTATAACCTCGGTTTCTGCAGGTTTCTCCCTTCAGGCGGTTGAAAAAAGAAAAGGGCTTCAAATCAGTTACAATCCTGGTATGAGCCATTATGCAAGATTTTCGGGTAACGATTCTCTCCGCCACATGGCACAATTTTCAGGCTGGGCAGATCTGTCTCGAAGAACCAGCATGGAAATAAGTGATGTTTTCAGCTATTCGGAAGCTGCACGGGAAGATGAAGATAACACAGATTCGGCTGTATCACAGGCATCAGTCCGTAAGGGTTTAACTCCTTATTACACGAATACGTCGAGTATAAAATTGAATCATAAGTTCAACAGGTTGGATTCAATGAATCTTCAATATGCATATACTCTTACGGAAAACGATGACCCTCTGAAAGAAGATAACCAGAATCATGCCAGTTCCGTAAACTTCACCTGGTGGGTTATGCCCAATCTGTTGAGTTTGAAATCCATGATATCCCATACAAGGGGCGATTTTTCGGATGAAACAGATGATTTTGACAGTTTTCATGCAAATATAGGTATCACAAAAAAGTTTGGCAGGCATGCTGGCCTGGTTTTAAATTATGACTTTATCCGCATGGATTTTTCAGGTGAAACCGAGGATTACCGAATCCATAACCCTTCAGCAGGGTTCAATCTGGCTTTTTCTCCCGATACTTCCATTTCTCTTCGTACAGGTTGGCTTTTCGAACAGCGGGATATAAGCGAAGACGACGGAAGACAGACGGTGGCAGGAGATATTGTAAAAAACTGGAATTATAAAAGGGGGTCTGTTTCGATTAAAGGATCAAGCGGATATACCCAGTCTTATTTTGATGATGAATATCTCGGATTTGGCCTGTATAAATCCGTAAATGCCAACGCTGTATGGAATATTACCAGACGTTTGATGACCGGTATCAACGTTTCTTACAGAAAAGACAGCTATATTGAAGCCGATGTGAACAAAAAAGATCGAAGTTTTGGAACCGGGATTTTCTTTGCATGGAAACCGCTTACTTATCTGTCCTTCCAGCTGAAATATGACTTTCGCAGGGTGGATTCGACAGAAAGCGAAGAAGAATACAAGGAAAATCGTGTTATGATAGATTTGATGATTTCACCGTCTGTTCCATTCAGGCCGGGCAGATAAAAAAAATAGGAGTTAAAAAGACGTGAACATGCCATTAAAACATAGTCTTACAGCATCTGCCATCATGCTTTTGACGATGCTGTCTTTGAATTATATCAGCCATGTTGAAGAGATTAATCCCAACAAGGCGTTTTCCACTTTCCCGCTTGAAATAGGTGAATGGAAAGGAAAACCGGAACGTTTTGATCAAGAAATTTATGACGTACTTGGAGTCGATGATTCGATCCTGGCAAATTATAATCATGCAGACGGACGGACTGTTCAGTTGTATGTTGGGTTTTACAACAGCCAGAGTGAAGGCGATCTTATTCACAGCCCGAAACATTGTATGCCCGGTGCAGGCTGGAACATCATTGAAAGCGGAATTGTAGAAGTCGATATTCCAGAATCCGGCAGTATGAATGTCATCCGGCTTTTTTTACAGAAAGGGGTTCAAAAACAGATATCTCTGTACTGGTTTCAATCCAGAGGGCGGATTATTTCATCAGAATACATGCAGAAAATATATCTTGTTACAGATTCGATAACAAGACACAGGACAGACGGTTCATTTGTGAGGCTGATTACACCTGTATACAATGATGACGAGGCTCGTGCCATGGAAAGACTCAAGTCTTTTACAAGGTCAATTATGCCGCTGCTGAATGAATATATACCCTCATAATCATTAACTTCGGAGGTAGATGGTTTTGATTCAAAAACGTTTAAATTCAAACGATCTTGTACAGATATCAGTTATTCTGATCACTTTTTCTCTGCTGTTTAGTCATACTATAGCAAAACTTGTCAAAGACTGGTCTGAAAATGATAATTATTCCCACGGTTTTTTAATTCCCGTGATCAGCGCATACATCATCTGGCAGATAAAGGACGATCTGGCAAAGATAGAACTGAAACCAAACCTTTTCGGCCTGTTTTTCCTTGTAGCCGGTATGGCTCTGCATATAGCTGGCAATGTAGGTGCGGAACTTTTTACCATGAGAATGGCTATAATCTTCACAGTAGCAGGTATCAGCCTTTTTATTATGGGAAGCAGCATAACTAAAAAAATCTGGTTTCCCATAGTTTATCTTATCTTCATGATTCCGATTCCAGCTATCATCTGGGGCAAGCTCGCTTTTCCGCTTCAGTTGTTCGCTGCAAATCTGACTTCACAGGTTGTCGAACTCGTCGGCATACCAATCTTCAGAGAAGGTAATATCCTGAATCTTTCCAACACCACCCTTGAAGTAGTCGATGCCTGTTCCGGGCTGCGTTCTCTTACATCTCTGCTGGCTTTGAGCGGAGCTTTTGCCTACATGTCCTCCTTGAAAAATATAAGTAAATGGTTGATTTTTTTCTCTGCTGTTCCGATAGCTGTTGCTGTGAACATCATTCGTCTTACTTCAACTGCCATGATGGCAGTCTGGATAGGCCCTGAAACTGCTCATGGCTTTCTGCACACGATGTCGGGCATGTTAGTATTCATCTTTGCATTTGTCCTTTTATATGTGATCTGGTTTTTTCTTTCAACCTTTGAAGCCCGTATGGATAAGTCAAAAAAACAAAATGAAAAATCAGCATGAAAAATCAGCATGAAAAAATAACGGAAACGGATAAATAATAAAATATTATGGAAACTTTTTGTATAAAGCCAATGTTCTGGA
>JAUCGE010000272.1 GCA_030377965.1 Desulfobacterales bacterium HSG16 | reverse complement strand
CCCAGACAACCCCGATCAGGGCCAGAGGAATTGCTACCATCACGACAACAGGTTCGATATAACTGGGAACAATAGTGAATATTATGGAGAATATTATGGATATAGAAATTAAATCGGACTGTTCGGAAGTAGATTGGAAGATTGTTTCAGATACACTGAAAAATGTTGGAATGGGATATCATGAGCCTGACCTGCATAAAAAGGCTTTTGAAAACAGTTATGTCACTGTTTTCATATATCATGACAAACGGATGATCGGTTTCGGCAGAGCCATTTCTGACGGAGCGTATCAGGCAGCTATTTATGATGTAGCTGTTAATCCTGATTTTCAGAAAAAAGGTCTGGGAAATACAATTCTTGAAAACATTATGGTTCGGCTGCCTGAATGCAGTATAATTTTGTATGCATCCCCCGGGAAAGAAGGCTTTTATCATAAGAACGGTTTCAGAAAAATGAAAACCGGTATGGCGCATTTCATTAACGCCGAAAAAATGATTGAGAAAGGTTTTACTGAGTAAGGTAATGTCAATATCACATACTCACAAAAAGCATAATCCAAACCCATAAAGGTTGAACTAACCTGCCTCTACTTAATATCACAAACGCACCGATCTTGAGAGGCTTTACGTATAAGCTCCGAAATTTCTACCTGAGAAGGCAGGTCAGATTCAATCCATTGTTCAAGAAGCCCGGTGGGCTTATGAAGATCCGCCTATAGGGGATTGCTTCACATAGCAATTTATGCCAGGCAATTGACAATGAAAAAACGTTTTTTAGCAGTTCTGTTCTTTGTCATTTTGACTTTCAAGTCCGACTTTAAAGGAAAATGCTGCTTTGTTCTTCCATATATTTGTCGGAGCAAGCAAAATGGCCTGGCGGTTATACAGATGAACAATAGGGGCAATGGATTTTATCTGATGAAAATTCCTGGGTTCCAAAAGGACAATGTATCTACCACCAAGAAAGCGGAATTGTTCGATCTGCTATTGATTTAAAATATTCACCGAGAATCGTGTTTACCCGATCATGATTCCACTTTTGAAGCAAGCCCTAAATCTCCGAGAATGGTGTATAAAGAAGGAACGACTATCAACACCAGTACGGTCGATGCCATGATTCCGAAAACGATGCTTGTGGCAAGGGGAATCAGTATCTGAGCCTGAAGACTTTTTTCCGACAGAAGAGGGAGAAGACCTGCAACCGTGGTAAGGGATGTGAGCAGCACAGCTCTGAAACGTTCCCGGCTGGCATTGCGTGCTGAATCGGCTATCGACAGCCCTTTACGTCTTTTGATCTTTATGAATTCGACCAGAAGAATCGAATCGTTTACCACGATACCGGACAAAGATATAAAACCCATCATGCTTGGCATACAGAGTTCAAGCCCCATTAATATATGGCCCCAGACAACCCCGATCAGGGCCAGAGGAATTGCTACCATCACGACAACAGGTTCGATATAACTGCGGAACTGGAAACTCAGCAGGATGAAAATGCCGATTATCCCTATCAGAAAACCCCTTGCCATAGATTTGCCCGTGGTCTGAGATTCTTTGGATTCACCTTCGATCATCGGGCGGACAGAAGGATATTTTTTCTCAAATTCCGGTATAAACTCCTGCTTTAACATAGTTGTCAATTCGGCTGCGTTTATAATCCTGGAGTCTATATCGCCTTGAATAGTAACCGTACGCTGTCCATTAACGCCTGCTATACGAGCATATCCCCGGCCTGTTTCAAGGATTGCCACAGAACCTATGGGAACCTGGGTTCCGTCCGCGAGGGTGACATGGAAATATAGAAGATCAGCAAGGCTGTTTTGATCTTCATCGGCAAGACTCACATTGATTTCATAGGCTTCCGAACCCACCTGGATTTCGCTCACTGTCTTGCCGTAATAGGCGGTTCGAAGTTGGGCTGCTATGGTTTCGGCATTGAGTCCAATGCCAACAGCTCCTTCTCTCATACGGATACGGACTTCGGGCTTTCCGGGCCGCAGATCATCCGCTACATCAAAAACCCCCTTAAACTGTGTAAACCATGCTTTCATTTCCAGAGCTGCCTGTTTCAACTCGTCAAGATCGTTTCCCATAAGGCGAATCTCGATAGCACGCCCTGCCGGCCCTATGGTCGGCTCCGTGAATTTTACGTCGATCACATCGGGAATATCCCCGGTTTTTTCTCTCCACATGTTCAGGACATCATCAATTCTTGCATTTCTTGACTCGGCCTTTAAAAGATCAGCCGTGATAGTTGCCACATGGGGTCCTGATTCGTGTGCGTCGGAATTTTGATTGTATTGGACAAAAACGCTTTTTATCAGAGATTTGCCTTCTGGCTGCTGTGGTGTAAATGCCCGGTTCACGTCTGCTATCGCCTGTTCCATTTGTGCAACGATTTTCTCGGTGCGATGCAGAGGAGTTCCCTGGGGAAGAAGAATTCTGGCCTGAACGACATCACCATCAATATCAGGAAATCCTTTAAATTTAAGTTTACCCGAAGCTATCATGCTCGCCGACAGGATGAATATTCCTATTGTTACTCCCACGATCAGGTATCGCCAGCTCACGGAAAAATCGACGACAGGTCCCAGGATATTCTCCCGGGCCTTGCTGATAATTTTATCGAACCATTTCCTGAACCGCCCTTGTTTTTCAGGATCGAAATGGCGCAGGGAATGGGACAGATGATTGGGCAATATACAAAAAGCTTCCACAAGACTTACGGCCAGCACTAATATGAGAATTACCGGCATGACCTTCAAAACTTTTCCCATAGAACCTTCAAGAAATGAAATCGGCCCGAAAACACAGATCGTTGTGAGAAATGAGGAAAAAACCCCGACTTTGACCTCGCTGGTTCCCCATACAGCGGCATCAAAGGCCGATTTTCCCTTTGCAAGATGGGTTGCCACATTTTCTGCAATGACAATGGCATCATCCATGAGCAGACCAAGCGCAATTAAAAGCCCCACCATTGTCAGCATGTTGAGAGAATAGTTTATCTGCGGCAGGAAAAACAAAGCTCCAAGAAAAGAAATCGGAAGCCCCATAGCGACCCAGAAAGAAAAGCGAAAGCTGAAAAAAAGCCACATGACAAGAAAAACGAGTATAAGCCCCTGCCACCCGTTTCTTACAAGAAGCATCAGCCGATCCCGCACCACAGATGAAATATCCTGGGTCAGGGTAAATTTCACGGCGGGCGGCTTGATCAGTTTTTCATTTGCAAGAAATTCTTCCACTGCATCGAACACGATAAGAGCATCTTCCGATTTTGTTTTGGAGATTTCCAGAAAACCCGCTCTTTGACCATTATAAGTTATCTTATCTTCGTCTAATTCAAACATATCCTGGATTGTGGAAATATCTCCAAGACGGATTTCAGCCCCGCTTTTCCCCGCCACCACAACCAGATCTTCAAATCCTTCCTTCTTTTTCCTTTCATCTGAAAAACGGATAAGAATTTCTCTCTCGGATGTCTTTATACTTCCTGCTGGCAGATCCACGCTCTGCCTTGATATTACATTGGCTATATCGGACATGGAAATCCCATACTGCATAAGAGTCCTGGCAGGTATTTTTATCTTGATCTGGTGGTCGGAAAATCCCCGGATATTTATCAGAGAAATTTTTCCTCCTGCCTGCATACCGTCTTTCATCTTTTCGCAATAGGCTTTCAGATCAGGAGGCGACATCGGCCCGCTGACAGCCAGGACAACTACCATGTCCGTTTTTCCAAGTTCCCTTATTACAGGGTCTTCGGAAAGTTCTGGAAAGTCTGAAATGGCATCTACTTCGGTCTTGACATCATCTATAAAAGCAGAAAAATCACCGCTTTCTTCCATCTCTACCACGACCACACCCATGCCTTCTCTGGCTTCGGATGTGACTTCTTCTACATAATTAACACCGTCAATAGCATCTTCTATACGCCGACACACTGCTTCTTCGACATCTTCTGCAGCAGCTCCGGGATAAATGACCCTTATTTCGAGTTTATTGGATGAAAAATCGGGAAAAGTTTCCCTGCGAAGCGAACTGATGCTGGAAATTCCCATGACTACAAATATTACCATTAAAAGATTTGCGGCTGTCGGATGTTTTGCAAAATATCGAATCATATGACCCCCTGAAATACTACCTGGAATAATATTGGATATACT
>JAUCGE010000043.1 GCA_030377965.1 Desulfobacterales bacterium HSG16 | reverse complement strand
TTGTATAGCACTTTTTTTTTTCATCTTATCATCACTATGTTGGATGTAAAGGCAGGCCTCAGATCAATGTGACCGGCCAGGGTCATCGATTCTTTTCCTGCGATCAGAATCTTCACTGCATTAATATCAGCAAGATTCAATATCAGGGAATTGACAATCGAGTATATGGTTAATCTTTCGGCAGCAACACCTTGAGGGTGATTATCCCGAAAAGATCTGCTTAAATCCACAAAGGCGGTATTTTTCCCATCAATATAAAGCGCTCGGAGAAAAACGCCTTCGGGTATGGTAGGAAACAGTTTTTTTGAAAAAGGCCCTTTGATCAATGCATTGACAATCTGGATACCTGACATCTCGATATAATCATCAACTGCTATGATGCGCTCTTCAGATCTTAGAAATGAGCATGTGTTATCCGCAAAATAAAGCTGAACCTTTCGCTTTTTTACCGCCGCAGTATCAGGTCGAAGAGCAGACACTTGCAAATGGGACTTTACCCTGCCGGATTTTTCTGAACCGAATTTTTCTGAACCAGGCTTTTCCGATTTGAAATAAAAGAAAAAGCCAGCTATACATATAGCGGATATCACCAGTCCTGCCGCAACACCGAAGAATTTTTTCATAAAAATCAGCATGGAAATCTCCGATCCAAGTTTGCCTTGCTGCTATTGCGATCAGGCTTAATGCAATCTCTTTATTTCCTGTCGATTCCAGAAAAAAAGGGTAATTGGTATATCTATGACAATAAACGCATAATGTCAAGAAAGATCATTTTTTCGGATGAAACGTAGAAAAATTCAGTCTGAAATGATCTTGTGAACGTGGGGTATGGTTTCCGGCTTGTTTCTTTCCATGTACCGACTTTCACCATCCCTGCGGGTCACATTCTCATATACCCCGTCATCTCGTTTGACCAGTTTGGTAAACCCCATATCCTTGAGTTCACTGTTGGTTTTTGGGGATGCCATATTGGTACGGGAAATAAGTTTTTTCACTGGTTCCCCACAAACAGGGCATTCTTCCAGGACAGGATCATCAAGATGCTGCCTGATTTCAAATACCTTGCCCCATTGGCAAAAATAATCAATATGTTCATATTCATATATAGGCATAATAAGAATAAATAATCACATTTTTTTTTCACGTCAATAGATTTTAAGCCAGATGGTAGAGAATTTTTTTAGCTGACTTATATCTTGCACGTCTTTGTTGTTTGTGTTAACCATGCAGACATTATGAAACAATACACAATAGACGAACTCAGATTTGCGGATTATGAAACGCTCAAAAAGTATCTTGATGAAAACTTCAGTGATTCCTCATTCGATAGTGTTTACTGGATACCTCTGATTCCGGATATCTTGAATCCGGTTCAAAAGGAGCATATTGACTGTCAGCCTTTTTATTTTGCAGCCGAGCTTTTCGAGGACAGGCTGGTCTGCGAGCTTTTGCTGCGGACAAAAAGCCGGCTGAGGTGCGAATGTATCGGTTACGCGGACAGAAAACAATTGAACTGGATCATTGATTCCGTCGATTCCATATTCGAACGCTTAGAAATTATAATTTAGGTATGACAGACATTTATCCATCATCATGATACATACATTCATAACAATTACCTGGTCAATAATATGCACCGTTTTTTTCGGCATCATGTGTATTATAGTCGCGCTGTTCAGCGGAAACGGCAATTCTGCCCATAAAGTTGCACGTATGTGGGCAAAATCGATTCTTCTGGTGAGCAGGGTCAAAATTTCACCCAAAGGACTCTTCTGGCTGGATAGGTCCAGACCTTATATATACATGTCCAACCACCAGAGTCATTACGATATTCCGGTGCTTTATTCATGCCTTGATGTCCAGTTTCGATGGCTTGCCAAGGTCGAGCTTTTCAAGATTCCAATTTTCGGACAGGCCATGAAGCAGGCCGGATATATCAGTATCAACCGGTCAAACAGACAATCAGCATTTGAAAGTCTCGATACAGCGGCTGCAAAAATCAGAAACGGAGTTTCGGTACTTATTTTTCCAGAAGGAACCAGGAGCAATGATGATAATATCGGGCCTTATAAAAAAGGTGGATTTGTGCTGGCCGTCGATTCAGGAGTTCCCATCGTGCCAGTCGTTATTCGGGGAACAAGGGCTGTTCTGCCCAAAAGAGAGTTCAAGATCACACCGGGAAATGTTACCCTGGAAATCAAAAAACCGATAGATACTTTCGGGTATAGCAGAAAAAATAAAGATGAACTCCTTGAAATAGTAAGAAAAAGCATGAGTGAAACCTATTATGACAACAAAGGCCGGAAATAAATCCATGATAAAAATAATTCCTCTTGGGGGGCTGGGGGAAATCGGCCTCAATATGATGGTAATCGAATATGAAAACCAACTTCTGATTATTGATGCGGGCCTGATGTTTCCGGAAGAATATATGCTCGGAATAGATATAGTGATTCCTGACATGGATTACATCAAGCACCGAAAATCGAAAGTAGCAGGTATCATACTGACCCATGCTCACGAGGATCATATAGGTGCTCTGGCTTACCTGCTGAAAGAAATCAATGTTCCACCAAGAATCGTGACTTATGGAACCCCGTTTACATTGGGAATAGTCCGGCACAAACTGGAAGAAAAGGAATTGCTCGCACATACACAATTATGCGAAGTCAAGCCGGGAGACAGAGTCGTTGTCGGACCGTTTGATATGGATATAATTGAAGTCAGCCACAGCGTGGTGGACGGCATAGGGATCGCTATCAGGACAAAACTTGGCATTATCGTTCATACCGGTGATTTTAAAATCAACCATTCTCACGAAGACGGGAGTATAACCGATGTGGGCAAATTTGCCAGATGCGGAGAAGAAGGAGTGCTGGCTCTTCTTTCTGATTCCACCAATGTCGAGAAAAAAGGATACACCATTTCTGACAAACTGGTTGCGGAAACTCTCGAAAAAATTATTGAAAAGAGCAAAAATCGAATAATCGTGGCTCTTTTCGCGTCCAGTATCATCCGTATTCAGCAAATTGTGGAGATTGCAAAGGCCAAAAACAGGAAAGTTGTCTTTAACGGCAGAAGTATTGAGGTAGGAGTCAAGATAGCCAGGTCACTGGGACATCTGACAGTCGATGATGACCTTGAGATCGGGATAGGCGAGGTTTCACGTCTGCCCGACAATCAGGTACTCATCATTACCACAGGCAGCCAGGGTGAACCCATGTCCGCACTGGCACGCATGGCTTCGGGTATGCACAAGCAGATCAAGATCAAAAAAGGCGATACGGTCATTCTTTCTTCCAAATTCATTCCAGGAAACGAAAAAGCCATAGCCAAAATCATAAATCAATTGTTCCGCCGGGGAGCTGATGTAATTTACGAAAAAATATCGGATATACATGTGTCTGGCCATGCGTTTCAGGAAGAACTCAAACTGATGCTCAACCTGACTCGTCCAAAATATTTCATTCCTATCCACGGAGAATATCGGCATCTTACCCTTCACGCCCAGCTGGCGGGTCAAGTGGGCATTGCCGAAGAAAATATTCTTCTGGCTGAAAACGGTTACGTCATTCATTTTGATGAAGAAGGTGGACGGATAAAAAGCCAGATACCAACCGGCAGGATTCTCATTGACGGAAAAGGAGTCGGGGATGTGGGAAAAAGCATCCTGAAAGAACGCCGAGCCTTATCCGAAGATGGATTCGTGGCAGTAACCCTGGCATTTGATGAGGAAACCGGAATCATAGTTTACGGCCCTGAGATAGTCTCTCGCGGGTTTGTCTTTGAAACCGAAACAGGATATCTGCTTGAGGATGCCATATGCGTTATTCTGGAAATCGTGGAAGACATAGGCCCCGAAGCTTCCAATCGTCTTGAAAAGATAAAACAGAGGCTCCAGACAGATTTAAGAAAATATTTCAGCTTCGCGATCAAGCGGAGGCCATTAATACTTCCATTCATACTCGAAGTCTGAGACTATTAAACCAGAACTGGAAAACTTAAAATTTATGGCATCTGGAAGCAAATCCACATCTCACAAACATATGAGGCGTTTATCTTATATAGATACTGTCATGCGGAAGGAATTTTTTGCAATTTTCATCACTTTCATTGTGATCTTCCTGATTGTCAGTCTTATTTCATACAGCCCAACCGATCCATCTGTACATAACGCCAGTTCCGACGAACAGATCCGAAACAGTTTTGGCATTATAGGCGCACACTTTGCGGGTTTTCTCATAGGTTATTTTGGTATCGGGGCTTTCTGGGTTCCAGTTCTTCTCGTCTATAGCACAATCCATTATTACCATTACCGGGACAAAAAAAGTATTGGCATGATCTGCGGCAGCGGGTTACTTCTCATGATCAGTACAGGCAGCCTGTGGGCTTTGGCAGGAAATCACACATTGTTTCTCGGAACACGATACTCATCTGGCGGAATAATCGGAATCGGCATAAAATCAGGGATTGTCAGATATATGAGTCCTGAAGGAGGCGGAATCGTCCTTTTTCTGCTATGGCTTATCACCATCATGCTGAATACCGGACTTTCTTTGATGCAGTCTACCAGAACGGTGTTAAACGCCTTGATTCTTGCAAAAAACCGGCTGATTACTCTCATTATAATCTATCAGGGACGCAGGCTACGGGAAAAAGAAAGAGGAAAAGATAAGCAGGAAGAACCATTACCGCTGGATCAAAAAGCAGTGACACATGATCAAAAACCGAGGCTCAGGCTCCCGGAACCTGTGGAAAAAGCGGCTATCCTGACAAAGGCTTTATTCTTCGATAAATTACAAATTCCAGAAAAAGAACAAGACGATAATAATTATGATGATAATTCTCAGACAACGCGAAGACACTTCCAGCGATCATCCGACCTTGTCGGATATCAACTGCCGCCTTTAAGCCTTCTGGATGATGCAGACAATGGATCTCCCAGCGCTGAATATACAGAAAACCTCAATCTTCAGGCAGAACTGCTTGTAAAAAAACTGGAAGACTACGGAGTCAAAGGAGAAGTGGCAGCAGTCAGACCGGGACCTGTAATCACGACTTTCGAGTATAAACCTGCTCCAGGCGTTAAAATAAATAAAATCGTGAATTTGAGCGATGATCTTTCCTTAGCTCTCAAGGCGTTCAGCATCCGGATAGTAGCACCGATTCCAGGGAAAGCTGTTATAGGCATTGAGATCCCGAACGCACTCAGACAGATGGTCAGATTAAAGGAAGTAATCCACTCAGACGCTTTCAGGCATTCGGAATCAGCTTTGACCTTATGTCTGGGAAACGATATCATTGGCAAACCCATTGTTGCTGAACTTAACAAAATGCCGCACCTTTTGATAGCCGGAGCTACAGGCACAGGAAAAAGCGTTGGATTGAACGCCATGATATGCAGTTTTCTCTACAAGACCAATCCCGACGAGATCAAGCTGATCATGATAGATCCCAAACGCATAGAACTTTCCATTTATAACGGCATACCTCACCTGATCACTCCGGTGGTGACCGATGTCAAAAAAGCCACACACGCCTTGAGCTGGGCAGTCGAAGAAATGGAACGAAGATATTGCCTGCTCTCTGAAAAAAAAGTAAGAAACATTCAGCAGTATAATAAGAAAATAACAGAAAACAGAAAAGCATCCTCCGATCCAGAACATTCGACACCACTGCCCTATATAGTTATCATCATAGATGAACTGGCAGATCTCATGATGGTGGCATCAAGGGAAGTCGAATTTTTCCTGATGAGACTGGCCCAGATGGCAAGGGCTGCGGGCCTCCACTTGATCCTGGCCACCCAGAGACCGTCGGTGGATGTGCTGACTGGTGTAATCAAGGCAAATTTTCCCACCAGACTTTCTTTCCAGGTTTCATCAAGAACCGACTCAAGAACGATCATTGATTCAAATGGAGCTGAAAGACTTCTGGGAAACGGAGACATGCTGTTTCTACCGCCGGGAACGGCAAAACTTATGCGGATTCACGGGGCTTATATCAGCGAAGATGAACTGGTCCGCATCACTGGATTCTTGAAATCCCAGAAACCGCCGGAATACGATCCAAACGTAATTCTGCCCAAGGAAAAAGAAGATGGAAGCTCTACCGAAGAAGAACATGATCCCAAATATGATGAGGCAGTTGCCTTTGTAACCAGAAAGAAAAAAGCCTCCATATCTCTTATCCAGCGAAATCTCAGGATCGGATACAACCGCGCTGCCCGGATCATTGAAATGATGGAAACAGAAGGAATTGTGGGACCGTCCGACGGTTCCAGGCCCCGTGAAGTGCTGGTCAGGAGCTATGACGATGAAATCGAATAAAGCTATTTTGATAACTGATTTAATAAAAGAAAGGCGAATCTAACATGATGCCAGACCCCGAATTTACCAAAAATATCAAAGGATTCATGGATGAAGAAGAAGCAAGCCGTCTTTATGAGACAGCGCTCAAAGCAAGCGCTATGGGGCCATGTCTCGAAATCGGGAGTTATTGTGGAAAATCGGCGATTTACATTGGATCTGCCTGTAAAAAAAACAGGGGGATACTGTTTTCCATTGATCATCACACAGGCTCAGAAGAACAACAGCCAGGTGAAGAATATTTCGATCCCGAACTTTTTAATCCGGTAAGTTTTACAATAGATACCTTTGGACTGTTCAGGCAAAACATTGAAAAAGCCGGACTTGCCGATACAATTGTTCCCATGACCTGTCGGTCGGAAGTGGCAGCCAGAGCATGGGCCACACCATTGAGTCTGGTTTTTATAGACGGAGGCCATTCATGGGAAGCAGCCCTTACCGATTATAATTCCTGGGCAAAACACATCATCTGCGGAGGATTTCTTCTCATTCATGATATCTTCAAAGATCCAGAACAAGGAGGTCAGGCCCCCTGGTCTATTTACAAGCTGGCCCTTGAATCAGGACTTTTTGAGGAACTGCCCATGACGAAAACTCTGGGAATCCTTCAGCGTATATAGTACGATTTCATACCCCGAATCCCACAATTGTAACATCATCCTGCCTTGCGCCTCCTCCCTTATATTTATTAAAGGCATCCAGAAACAATTTTTTTTGCCTGGGAAAGGACATGGAAGTGGTTTTCAATAAAAGTTTTTTTAGCCGTCTGGTTCCGAAACGGCGTTTTCGAGAGCCGCCTAACTGGTCTGTATAACCGTCTGTTGCCATATAGAAACACATGCCCTCTTCTATCCTGATATTATGACTTTTAAAATTATATTTCAAATCAGACCTTTTATATCCCAGGCTTTGTTTGTCTGCCTTGATAACTTTAAGTTTTCCCTGATGAACAAGGTAGAGGGGCAATCTTGCCCCTGCATAAACCAGGCTTTTGTGTCTTGGCCTGACAAGACATACGGCAGCATCAAGTCCATCATCGGAAAGAGCGAAATCAGTGTCCTGCTGAAGTGTTGTCTTTACTATCAAATTGAGACGTTTGAGTATATCGCTGGGATTTCTCCCACCTTCCCCATGAATGATTCGTCTCAAACCAGATGATGCTATCATGGTCATGAATCCGCCTGGAACACCGTGGCCGGTACAATCAATAACAGCAACAATAAAACCGTCTTTGAAAAAATCGACGAAATAAATATCACCGCTTATAATATCTCTCGGAATCCAGATAAAAAAACTGTTCGGCAATAATTTTGTGGTCTGCTCTGGATTTGGAAAAAGCGAACTTTGTATCATCTTCGCATACCTGATGCTTTCGAGGATATCCCGTTCACGAGCCTTGCGCTCATCAATTTCTTTTTTTAGCTGCAATAGCGAACCAACCCTGGCTATGAGTTCCACCCTCTGAACGGGTTTGGTAATATAATCCAGAGCACCTACTGCAAACGCCAACTTCAATTTGTCCTGCCCGGTTTTTCCAGCCAGCATGATTATTGGAACATCTTTAAGATATTCCGTAGCCTTGATCTGGCGGCACATCTCAATTCCGCTCATGCCCGGCAGGGTAGTGTCCATCAAAATGAGATCTACCTTGGAAGAGTGGTAATGAGGAGCTTTTTTCAGATGTACTATGGCCTTTCGGGTAGAATCCACAACAATAACATCGGAGTAGCCTCCGGTCTTTAAAAAATATTTAAGAATCTTTCTTTGCGTTTCTGAACTTTCAATTACAAGAATGCTCATATGATCAAATTTTCCCCTCGCCGGAAAAAGGCCGATTGATTGCAATCAATTTATTACATAAATAAAATACAATAATATGTCAATCGGAACGAATCAACTATGTTCAGGTTCAAATATGCCAAAAAAATAAAATCAGGGTTGATAATTTCAGCTTTCTTTTATAAATTATATTCTATGTAAGTTGGATTGAAAAATGAAATCCAAAAAAATCGGAAGCTCGAAGTTCATTCAGTGTTAACAAATGCACAACAAATGTACAGGAAGATAAAATAAAAAAATGAAAGTCATTTTATTGATGGCCCAGACCCTGGACGGTAAAATAGCAAGACAAAGTGACCATTTCTCGGACTGGACAGGTGGACAGGATAAAAAAATTTTCGTTCGAATCTCAAAAAAAGCAGGACTTGTAATCATGGGGTCTAAAACCTTTGACACCATAAATAAGCCTCTTCCTGGAAGAAAAAATGTGGTGCTTACGCGAAATAAAAACAGAAAATCTGAATGGGAAAATCTGACGTTTACGGACACCCCTCCTGTCGAATTGCTCAAAAATCTTGAAAAAGAAGGTTTTTCTGAAGCGGTTCTTGCAGGTGGCGCATCTGTCAACACCCTTTTTGCCGAACATAACCTTATTGATGAAATAATTGTGACCGTATGCCCGATAATATTCGGAAGCGGCCTCTCTATTTTTAAAGAAAAACTGGATATTAAGCTTGATCTTTTAGAAACCAATACACCCGGAGCAGATCTGATTTACACCAGATACCGGGTTATCAAATAATTTTGCTCTTTTTATGCTAAGGAAACCCCCAATGAAATCGACAAAAATAGTAATCGTAGGAGGAGTGGCAGGTGGCGCAACAGCAGCAGCGAGAGCGCGCAGGCTGGATGAACAGGCAGAAATCGTGATATTCGAAAGAGGAGAACATATCTCTTTTGCCAATTGCGGCCTGCCTTATTATATCGGCGGCACAATAAAGAAACGTGATAACCTGCTTGTCACCACTGCCGAGGATTTTACAAATCGTTATCGAATTGACATCCGCTCTTCCTGCGAGGTCTTGAGCATTCACAGGACAGAAAAAAAGGTTGAGTTTAAAAATCTCCTGACAGGCACAACCGATACGGAAAGCTATGACAAGCTGATCCTCTCCCCTGGAGCTGAACCCATACGCCCTCCCCTCCCCGGAATAGACTCAAAGCAGATTTTCAACTTGCGGAATATCCCGGATACGGACAGAATCAAAGAGTATGTTGATCAAAAAAAACCGGACAGAGCTGTTATTGTGGGCGGCGGTTTTATCGGACTTGAGATGGTGGAAAATCTTGCCACAAAAGGAATTGAAACCATTATCATCGAAAAAATGAATCAGGTAATGGCTCCCCTTGATTATGAAATGGCTTCCCTGATTCATGAACATCTCTGGATGAAACAAGTCGATTGCAAACTTGACAGCGCTGTCAGTTCATTCAAAGAGGCAGCAGATAAAATAGTTGTCACAACAGACAGAGGAGAAGAAATTGAGTGCGATCTTGTCATTCTCTCAATAGGTGTAAGACCGGAAAACACTCTTGCCAGAGAATCTGGACTTGAAATCGGAAAATCAGGCGGCATAAAAGTTGATTCTTCCATGAAAACCTCTGATCCTGATATTTATGCGGTTGGCGATGCTGTGGAAGTCATGGATTACATTACCCAGCGTCCTGTTGTCATGCCTCTGGCCGGCCCTGCTAACAAACAGGGCAGAATTGCAGCTGACAATGCATTGGGAAGAAAAACCCTGTTTCCCGGCACCCTCGGCACTTCTATAGTAAAAATTTTCGATCTATCGGTCGCATCCACAGGGGCCAGTGAAAAAGTGTTAAAATCAGCCAACACCCCATATGAAGTAAGCTATACTCATGCGGCATCGAACGCAACATATTATCCAGGGGCCGTAATGCTCGCCTTCAAACTCATTTTTTCACCAGGTTCGGGCCGCATTCTCGGCGCACAGATAGTAGGCGAAAAAGGTGTGGATAAACGCATAGACGTGATTGCCACCGCTATCCGGGGCAACATGACTGTATTCGACCTGGAAGAACTTGAACTTGCCTATGCGCCTCCCTACTCTTCTGCCAAAGACCCGGTCAATATAGCTGGATATGTCGGAGCCAACATTTTAAAAGGAGATATGAATATCTTAAACTGGGATGAGCTTGAAAATATCGACCAGAATCGATACAGGCTCATTGATTTAAGGGAAGATATAGAGCTTAAATTGACAGGTACGATCAACGAAGCGATCCACATACCTCTGGACACGTTAAGAGACAGACTGTCAGAACTGGACAAAGATATCCATTATCTGACTTTTTGCGCTGTGGGCCTGAGAGCGTATATCGCACACAGAATATTGGTGCAGAACGGTTTCAAATCGACCAATATGAGCGGCGGCTATATAACATGGACTGGTTTTCAAGAAACACCGGAATGAGAATCAAAAGGGGGTGTGCAACATGGAATTGATCGAACGAATGAGAGAATACATCTTTTCATATAACAAGATGATTTTTCACGAATTCTATCTGAAAAACTTCAAAAACAGTTGGGAAAATCCCTATGGTGTCAGTTTCGAGCAATTCGATATAAAAGATCTGGACAAGCTTTCCGATACAATCAGCAATATGGATTTTGCCAGTGAGTTTACAATCGAAGACACCATAGAGAGGATAGAAAAAGGTTATTTTCTTTTTGTAGCGAAACATGACAACCGGATCATAGGACTTTCATGGCTTGCCACAAACCAATGTTCAATTCCATATTTCGATGCCACAATACATCTGAAACCAACTGAATTTTTTTCAATGAATGCCTATGTACACAAATCGTTCAGAGGAAAAAGTATTTTCAATCTGATCAGGGCATATGCCTATAACACTTTGAAACAAAAAGGATATCAAAGAGCCTTAGGCGCATACTTCACATGGAACAAGGCTTCCTGGCGTATGAATGTCAAGTTTGGTACTATTCCAATAGGTTATATAAGCTTTGGCTATTTTTTCACTTTCAGGTATCTGATCAACAGGGTGTCTTCGGCAAAAGTGATCACTCATACAGGGCCATTGTGTGCCTGGAAAAAGATCGTCCACAAATCCAATTTATTACGGCAGTCAAGGCACGAATAAAATCGGAAGCACCTTGCCTGCCGTACCCTGAATTGTCGTTTCATACATAGCGGACATAGCCGATGGTTCGGGATTAATTTCGATACACCTCGCCCCGTTTTTCTTTGCCACTTCCGGAAATCCAGCCGCAGGCCAGACCACACCAGAAGTACCGATACTTATAAAAAGATCACAGGTCGCAATAGCCCCAACCCCTTCTTCTATCACTTCCCTGTTCAGGCTGTCACCAAACCAGACTATATCGGGGCGAAGCCGATTATCACATTTTCCACATTTCCTGGCTGTAAAAACATGGCCAATGTCTTCGATTACACCATGAACCGGACACCGCAGTTTCCAGAGGCTGCCGTGAAGCTCTATAACATCTTTACTTCCAGCCCGCTGGTGCATTCCATCAATGTTCTGGGTTACGATACGAACCTCGGATTTTTTTTTCAAAGCCAGATTTGCGATCATTTCATGGCCTGCATGGGGGCTGCATTCAAGCACCGATTTCCGCCTGACTTCATGAAAATCCATGACTTTGTCCGGATTTCGATCAAAAGCCTCCTGGCAGGCGTATTTTTCCCAATTGTATTTTTCCCATGTACCGCCCTTGCCCCGGTAGGTTGGAACTCCGCTTTCTGCGGACATGCCTGCACCGGTAAAAAAGACGATTTTTTTGTAATCTTCGGGGCGAACTAAATGTTTGTAATCGCTGATGCTAAGATCCTGTTCCATGAAAGGACTCCTTTCATATTTGGTTTTTATCAAAAAGTATGGTCAAACATTTAAGAATGAATAAAGATAATTAGCAGATTTTATATATGGTTGTAAAGGTTTAGAACATCGAATGGAGAGATTAATCAGATCCCGGAAAATACAATTCCCAGGATCTCTTTTATCTCAGATTGAAAAACTATTTTTTCTTAGGACCGCCGAAATTCCAGTCAAACCCAACTGACACCGTCCATGTGCTGTTTTCTGTATCAACAGAAAGATCCATTGGTTGTGCGGCTAGGGCTTTCATACTTTCATCGCTCCACAAAGTTACGCCGATTCCAAGGTTCAGCTTCAAACCGTCTATCACTTCATATCCGCACCCACCGCTTATATTCCAGTTGTCGGAATAAAGGTGGGTTGTCCAAAAAACCAAAAACTTTTTGTCCATCTTCTGGAATAGAAAGTTTACAGAAACATGTTCTATCCGGTTAACGCCCTTTGAAACTGATATAGTTCAGGGGCTTCCTCTGATTCATGCGAATCCAATGAAGGCCCGATTGATTTCTTACATCGCTCTGAAATATTAATGATTTTTGTGATTTTTTCCCGTTTTTTGGACTCTGGAATAAGTTCAATATTTTGTATTTCATCGGTCAAGTTGTCATTTATGCTGCCTGGATTTGGCAAAATAGCACGGCGTTGTTTGGTCAAGGCATTAAGATTCGCTTCAACTTCTCGCTGACACTTGACAGTTATTTCCAAGACACTCTGCACATCGTTGCGTGTCAACTCTCCACATAAAGCTGGTATACGTAGTGCTATTCTATTAGCGTCTTTTGTATTTCCTGTTCCATGCTGTTTTGCAATACCGAACAAGGATTCCAATATATCGGAAGCTGACGGAAGACCAATGTTTTCCAATTCCAAATTTTCGGCAATCGCCAGGTGCTGGTCAAGCCAATTTGAGAATCCTTTACGTATCCCCGATCGTTGCGGGATGCCTTCCAGTAAATGTTTACATTGATTGAAAGTATCCCTGTTCAAGCCTTCTGTTTTAAGTACTTTCTGACAATTCAAAAGAATTTTAGCATCACGGAGAAATCGATTTATAAATGCTTTGCATTTTGGAATTTCATTCATGCCTGCTCGCAATTTTGAAAGAACTGAATTTTTTGATGTGCAGCCTCTCTGTGAATGCTTGAGCAATTTATCTGCCCAAATTACTAAGCGATGAAGGTTCATAAATCGGGCTTTGGTAGAAACTTTCGGGGGAGCAAGACATGCAAGAATTGTTTGTTTATAATGTTTTGAAGCTTTACCGCAAGCGCTGATGAATTTATCAAACATTGTATGTTGTTGGTATTCATGCTTAAAAAGGTTAGCGATAATATGAGATACGTCATCGATGGAGATGCTGGAAAATCCTTGCTCTCCCAGCAGTCTGACACCCTTTGCCAAATCTCGCCCTCCATCTTTGAGATATCCGATTGGGCGTCCTGTTACAGCTATAACTTTTTGCATAAACTTCGCAATAGACTCACCAGTCCAGGATTCTGCTACTGCAACAGCAACGCAGTGTACGTTTTGAAGTTTTGGCGCACCGTTATTCAAAGCATGATGTTTGGGGTCAATTGCCAATACTGTGAAGATTTTTCCGGAACCTAAACCGATGCTGATATCGATTATCCAAAAAAAACCATTGGAAAATCCTTTTTTATCAATTGAAGGGCAGCTTAAAAAACCAGGGTTTTGCATTCTTGCTATTGATAGACGGGTAACCCAGTTGATAACTGTCTGAGTACATGGTATCTTTTGTATTCCCAGATGGTTTGCGAGAACAGCAAGTACTTTCGGTACAGCACGAAAACTGATACGGGCTACAAGAAAAAGCATCAGTGAAACATACACAAGCTCTTCTTTGTTGTGGACAGGAACGCTTTTTTTTTACGTTCTTCTTCCAATTGTTTTCTGGCTTCATGTGCCTGGGCTTTATATTTGTCACGTTCTTTTTTGATCCTGGTGTTCTCTTTCCGCTGATAGCGTAACTGTTCACCACGCTCAATCGCTTTTTGTGACCACCGATGCCTGCTTCTTCGTACCTTCGATATTGAACTCATATGCTTCCTCTTGATTTTTTCAAGTTATCAATGGTATAGCCTATTATAAAAAAAAATATCATTTATCAAGAGAAAGAACGCTATGACATACAATCGAATGAAAGCAAAACCTATTCCAGGCGAGCATTGCCGTTTTTGCGGAAGAGAGTCCTTGCCTTTGGTCAAAACGCGATGTTGTGAGCAATGGATTTGCTGTGATACAGAATTTCTCTCTTTTCGTGGTGGTGGAACCTGCCAATTTGAGCATGAACGATATAGCATATGTCACTTCCATTATAATGAAGGGCACTCAGGGATATGGCAAGAATGCATAGAATGCCTTGAATTTCTTGGAGAAGAAGAATTTAAAAGAGAATCAGAGGATCCAATAAATATTCCTCGCTATTAAAAAATAATAGTCCAAAAAATGGACAAAAAATTTGGCTCAAAAATGCTGTTTTTAGACAACCCAGGTTAACACATGTGAACCATTGCAGCGTCGTGAACTAAGAAAGGCTAAAGGTGCTGACAAGCCTTGACCAAAACGGTAAGTGGGCAGGTATGGAAGGTCCTGTTTCTTCCATCGCAGATGTTGTCCCACCGGCGTAGGGATGGAACCTAAGTCATTTGTAAGGTACTTACGCGGAACGTGGTAAGCCCGTATTCTCTCCTGTACAGGAAAGCGATTCGTAAGGCGAGCCTATGGAGATGCGGGTATGGGATGTCGGAACAAGCGAATGTCGTTCGGTAATAGAGCGGATAGGAATTGAGCAAATGCGACATTATTCTACGCGAAAGCGGGCAGAATTCCGACTGGTCTTTCATCACGAGATAGGATGAGAACGATGAAAATACAGGAGTTCGTAGATTGGAGGCAGCCTTGAATGCTGCCAGCGCGAGCCTGCGTGAACCGATAAACTGGCATAGTATTATATGGCGGAAAGTCAATCGGAACGTTCGTCGTCTACAGGCGCGTATCGTGAAGGCTTATCACCTGAAATTGAAGGTGGAAAAGCCGCGTTTGTCAAAAAGCGTTAGAAAGGCTTGAGCCGTAAGCTTGGAAACTCGCAAGACCGGTTCTTAGGGGGCTTGGGGCTGGTAACAGCTCCCGGCTACCCGACCATTATATGCATGCTCGCTCGTGACAACTGTAATCTCAATTTTGGAGACCGGGTTCACTCGCTCTGATGCATATAATGCTATACGTTATCTTTTTTAATTTCAAACTTTTACGTTATGATTTAAAATCGGGGAATATTTCTGAAACCTTACGAGTGAAAAGAAGCTGCCGATTCAGTCAGCGTAAGCCGGAAAGTTTAAATTTTTGTTAAATCCGGCGTGTTGAAAAAATATCTTTTAAGTAGTCAACCATAAATTTTTTAGCATTTTAAAGCCAATATTCCAAAGCTTTCAGTATTTCATAAAATCATTATCTGAAAAAAATTATGGACGACTACTTAAGCACCTGAACAAAAGTCCTTCAACATTTTTTTATCACCGCATTTTGACTGATGCCAGTTTTTCAAAAATGAAAATGTGGAAAGACTTATGTTCAGGTGCTTACTACCCGCTTTAATGTATATTTTCCCCATCAAAGCGAGTTTACAAATGGGTAAAGAAACATGGGTTGAAAAAATAAGAGAAATGTTAGGTTGACCAAACCCTATGGGGATTCTCGTCCCAATGTTTAATTTTACCCATCTGTGAATATCTGGTAGACGATTAATTTTTTCTTTATCTTTGTTTTAATGGGCTTCTTTTGCTCTTTTATTACTCATATCCATCAGGGCATCTCTTACCTCCTGGGTTGCCTCAGCTCGATCATGACCATTTTTTAGAATCTGCCCCAGATTATTCCCAGCCTGACGCGCTTTTTCCATGCAAGCGGCATCTTTGCTGACACAAGGAATATTCTCATCGGTTATTTTAAACCCTTCTCCATGTGCGCCATAGACGCCTCCGACTTTACATGTTTCTCCATAGCCACAATAATAACAGTTTGCAGCACCTAATCCTTCAATGCTGTCTGTGACCTGAATGAAATTATACAAACAAAATTGCTTCAAAACCTCAGCAACCGGTGCTGAATGTAATCCGGCAACAGCAACGGTTACAGCGGGTTTTCCCCAAAGTACATCATTTTCACGGTGGCGGAACTGATACCAGCGCTCTAAAAAAGCGTGCATATTCGCATTAAGAGTAGAATAGAAATTACACCCCCCGAGAATATATGCATCTGCTTCTACAATTTTATCTATCAATGGGGCCAGATCATCTTTTACTTTACAAATATTATCACCAAAACAAGCCCCACAGCCTATGCAGCCAGTAAATTTTTTACCGGCAAGTGAAACAAGATCATATTCACATCCTGTGTTTTCTGCAACAGCTTTGACAAGCTTGAGTGTGGATGACCGTTTTTCTATACGAGGGCTTCCTGATACAGCTAAAATTTTCATAATCATTTTTCATTTTTAAATAGTAATGATGGTTTTAGTCTCCATTTGTGTAAACTTGTCGGGAGATCAATTAACTTTTACGCATCTTCTTCAAGGGCTGGGCCGGTTCCGTATACAAAATTTCCTTTAAAATATTTTTTCTGAATTAAAGCCGCCTCTTCGCCCCATGCTTCAAGGCCTTTCAACCTGATCCTGCTTAAGTTATAGACCTTGGTATTATGTGGGGCTCTTTCTGCGTTCTCTACAACCGGCATCAGGTTTTCACAGGGGAATTCATCGCATTCGGAGCAGTTATGCAGGCCTTTGTCTGCAACACAGTTTTTAGTGGGACATCCTTTACCACCTGTTAATGGGCCTTCAAAATAACAGCCTTTTTCACTTCTGCATCCACCGCAGTACATATCCTTGGCCTCGATTCCGATCTGCCCAGCGATCATCTGGGCAAGTTCATCTGTAATATTTTCTTTGTAATAGGCACAGGCCCAACATGCCAATCCACATGGTGCAGTCATTTTTTTTACGTCCATGGTATATCTCCTTATCCTAAATAAAATTAATGAAATTTTATATTTTCTATGGTTCTTATATTATATCTCCGGCGAAAAAACCGGATGGGAACCAAATTGATTTCGTTCAACCTGCTTACCTGTTTCCGCACAAGATACAAATCCAGGCATGGAAAGGGTCAGGTATTCTGTGAAAAGAGGCTTGATCTTGAATTTGAGCAGTACCCATCGGATAGGGAAAGGTAGATTTTTAATGAATTGAATTCGTACTGTCACTTTAAACCGGCACCTGTTTGCATTGATCGGTGTTATCCGATACTCAGCCAATGCTTCATTCTTTCCATTTTCGGTAAGTTTTAAATTATAACCGGTGCCTTCCATCCAGTCGACGATTTCTCTTTCAAATGAACGGCCGCTGAAATAGACCACATGATCTTTTGAACCAATTCCATTCCAGTGTTCCGTTGTATTTTTCTTCACAAACGGATGCCACTTTACAACACCACCAGGTTTTGTAATCTGCTCCCATACAGCTGATGTCGGGGCCGCAATTTCACTTTGGGCAGAAATACTTTCATCAAAGTTCAACATGGTTATTCATCTCCTTGCATTTGTCCTAAAATAATAAAATGCCGGACTATTTTGAAAATATGGGGTGGGGTCCGAATTGATCACGTTTTACCTTGGTTCCTGTTTCTGCATAAAAGGCAAACCCTTCCAGGATTTGGAAAAGATACCGGCTGAACAGCGGCTTCATCTTAAACTTGATTAAGGCCCAACGAATCGGTAAGGGAAGCTTCTTAATAAATTCAACCCGGCCGGTGATTTTAAGAGTGCATCTTTGATCATCTATTGGCGTTATTCTCCAAATAGCACTATTTTCACGTTTGCCATTCTCGGTAACTCTTAAATCATAACCAATGCCGTCAATCCATTTGACCACCTCCCTGTCAAATTCAAAACCGCTGTAATACGTCAGGTGATCCTTTGATCCAACGCCATCCCAGCGCTCTGTAATATGCTTCTCCATGAAGGGATGCCAGAGTGTGAGATTGCCCGGCATGGCAATGATCTCCCAGGCTTTTTCGGCAGAAACCGCAATTTCCTTTTCTACAAAAAAACTTTCTTCAAAATTAAACATATTCCTACAATCTCCTTCGTTTATTTTCACTGAAATCTGAAAAGCCACACATTGAATTCAGAACAATCAGTCTGTTATAGGTGAAAAAAATATCACCCCTTTGAAATGGATGATATAATAAATTTCATAAGTTTTTCTGCTTCGCCCTTCCCCTTTTCTGGCTTGCCCATAACCAGCAGACCCAAAAGAAAGTGAAGCAAATATAGGGTCAGAAATTCAGGATCAGCTTTTTTGGGAAGCTCTCCCGATCTGACAGCAGCTTCCAGGCAGGCAATAAATGCTTTTTCATATATCTTATTTCGCCTCCGAATTTGTTCAAGCGCCTTGGCTTCGACCAGCTCTTTCTCTATGATTGTTTTCACAAACAGGCAGCTCTTGAAATCCTCAGAACAGATATATTCAATACGGTTTTTAAAAAAAGCACGGATATTTGCCATCCCCAAAGGTTCTTCAGTCAGAATATCCAGCAGTTCCCGGACAATTTTCCGCCAATAGTGGGCAATGCATTCATCAAAAAGGCCTGCCTTGCTGCCAAACTCTTTGTACATGCTGTGTTTGTTCAGCCCGGTCGCGGCAACCAGTTCACTGAGTGATGTTCCGTGATAGCCCTTCTGCCAGAAAAGCTGCGTGGCACTATCAAGGACTTTATCTCTTTTATATGCTTTCGGTCTGCTCATGAATAAGTTTTTAAAACGATCGGTCTGAAATGTCAAGAAGTTTTTTATTGAAGGAAAAATTTACGGTTTTCCGGAAAAAAACAAAAACTGATTTCGGAGTGCCGGGTCTCCATGCACATTCGGCAAGGAAGCCTTGCACTCAAAATTTATAATTTCCTATACGGAAACAGTATGCTATAAATTTGGTTCTGTTAATCCCGGCAGTGCCAAAGTCAGAATAAGAAAATTGTGGCGCAACGGATTTTCAAATTCCGGTGAAAGTCTGAAAACAGGTTGAAATAAAAATCTGTGAATGTTAAAATTCTGAAAATCCGGGTTGAAACCAGTGAAGGGGAAATTCGGACAAAAGATAACCCACAAGGATTGAACTGACCTGCCGCTACTCAATATCACAGATGCACCGATCACGAAAGGCTTTACTTATAAGCCCCGAATTTTCTACCTGAGAAGGCAGGTCAGATTCAATCCATTGTTCAAGAAGCCCGGTTGACTTACAAAAAGCCTATAGGGGATTGCTTCACAAAGCAATGATTATGCCAGACAATCAACGACGGGAAAATGGTTTTAAGTGTCTGGTACGCGAACTTCCGGATTTTTTATAAGAGAATGTAACCTTCCGATCCTCGACATTCACGATGCTATGATCGGATGGCTATCTTGAATACTTGCGAAGCAGAATCAGACTATCATGAGGAAGCGGTACATACCAATCCCTGGCTCCTTTTCCTCTAAAGCCCTCAAATAGTACAGCTTTTTTGAATGGAAAAAAAGAAACAAAAAAGCCCCCGGAAAATACAATTCCCAGGAGCTTTTATCTCAGAGTAAAAAAACTATTTTTTCTTCGGACCGCCGAAATTCCAGTCAAACCCAACTGACACCGTCCATGTGCTGTTTTCTGTATCAACAGAAAGATCCATTGGTTGTGCGGCCAGGGCTTTCATACTTTCATCGCTCCACAAAGTTACGCCGATTCCAAGATTCAGCTTCAAACCGTCTATCACTTCATATCCGCACCCACCGCTTATATTCCAGTTGTCGGAATAAAGGACTTCGTATGCTCCCATATTTGTATAATAGGCATCCATATCGTCGAACAGAAATTTTGTAAACAGGATACCGCCGCTTACAGTCAACTTGGGATTGGCTTTGTAGATCGCAGCAGTCCCTATGCTGTAGCAGTCTCCGGCCATATCTGAATAATCCCTGCCTAGAGTATCACTGCCCCAGTCTGCCGATTTTTGAAACCACCAGTTGAAATCGAACTCAAGAGTCAAATCCGGGCGGACATCATAAGCTGCTCCCAGGCCAACCATGCCCGGAAAATCCCGCCGGTTTTTCTCTCCATCTTTGCTAATGCCAAAATCATCACGATTCTGCTCTGTCTCGAAATCAAGTTTTACTTTTGACTCATAGTGCATTCCGATATTCCACTTGTCCGCAGGCGCATAGTTCACGCCGAATACAGCGCCAAAACCGTCCGCTGTATCTTCGGTATCCATTTTGTATTCGGTTTCAGTCCCTTCCAGCGCGCTGGTAAAAGTCAACCCGGCTTCTGTGGTGTTTTTTGCACTGATGTATCTGAGGCCAAACGCGAAGGAAAGTTTGTCGTTTACTGCATATGCCCCGCCGAGGGTGGTTGTCAGATATAATGAAGAAGCTTCGAGAGAATCCCCATCATAGGAAAAAAGACCTGGCATCTGAGATGTTCCGGCAGGAACCATGCCAGCGGCTTCAAGCCCTGCAACCTCACCATAACCTCTTTGAATCATCTGGCTCCCCATCAATACTGTGCTGATTGATCCGTTCGGGTAATCGGCTACTGCACCACCGCCGGGAATATAAACTCCACCGAAAACAGCCCAGTTATCTTTTTTATATGCGGCATAAAAATTCGGGATGAACCAGTCTGTGCTGTCCTGTTTGTACTCCTGCTTTCCGTCGCCCATGTTGAAACTGTGTTTGGGGCCGCGGTCCATTGTCTGATTGCTTAAATTTATGTGAAACCCGTCGGAAAGTTTGACAAGTCCGGCAGGATTGTAAACCACTATATCGGTAGCATCCGTTGCTGCGTTCCTGTTGGATGTTCTCATCCATTCCGCGCTCATATTGGTGAGATTGTCGATATTTGCCAGGGCAGCGGATGGCAGGATCAAGGTCATAAGCAGGATAAAAAATATGGATTTTCCTGATTTAATTCGTTGTTTCATCTTGTTCTCCTTAGTGATTTTTATTGACTTGACCGATAATTTTTTTTTTACAGGATCATGTCCTGTATTTTCACCATGAAATCTCCCATATCCCGTGCATATTCGGGCGATCCTTCAACCATGAGATAGCCTTTTCTCATGGCAGTCACCATATCGACATCATTCATCACGACTGGAAAGGCTCCCTCGACACCATTGAATTTCATATGCACAAAGGGTCTTCTCTTTTTATATTCTCCCCTTCCGGCTTTTGATTTCCCGGCTTTTACACGCAGATAAGCAGCAATTTTCGGATCGACCGAAATCTGGTAGATCCTTTCCGGCTGCTTTTTTGTCCAGGCCGTCATTTCGGGATCACCGCCCTTGTTATACTGACTCAAGGCGGTGGTAATCATGTAAAAAGCCATCTTTACCTTCAGCCTTTGTTTATCCATATCTTTTGGACGTATATTCGGCATTAGGATTTTAAGGCTCATCATTAGCGCCAGGGCTTTTATGAGGAGCATAATTCGAAAAAACCCTTTTATCCGGGGCAATACCAGCTTTCCCGCGAAAAATGCGTTCATTTTTTTTACTGTGCCAAATGAAAAACCTATATCAGGATCTTCACACTGCCCCTGAACGATTTCAGGCATACCGTCGGTAAACACTATACACGCCCCGATGGTTTCATTTTCACCGTTATTTGCCGAAAATCCGATTTTAGCGTTCACACCAGCAAAACGCGCGGCCATCTTTGGATCATCAGCGACAACAACCTTTACGACCGGTAACATGGCCCCCAGGATAATCCTGGCTGCCAGCAAATCTCTGTCATTTGCCATGTTTTACACCTCGTCTTCCCAGTCATCGTCATCTTCGAAATCTTTGCCCATGACATCTCGTACAACCGAAATTATACCGTCTGCATCCAGTTTATAATGAGAATAAAGATCTTCCGGATAACCAACTTCGCAGAAACAATCAGGAATTCCGATCTTGTGAAATGCACATCCTTTGCCACTTTTAGCGATCACATCAGCCACAGCACTGCCCAGGCCTCCGTGGATATTGTGTTCTTCTACGGTCACAATACGCCTTGTATCTGTCACGGCTTTCAATATAGCTTCTTCATCAAGGGGTTTCAGAGTATGGATGTTGATGACTCTGACGCTCAGATCGTCATTTTCCTTTAAATAGCGGGCTGCCTCTGCTGCCTGAAGTACGCAGACACCGCAGCATATTATAGTCAGATCCGTTCCATCGCAGATATTTACGGCTTTCCCGATTTCAAAGCCATAATCCTCTTTTTCATAATAGGTGGGTTCGAATCCTCTTCCTATACGAATATAGACAGGACCGGGATGATCGACACAGGCTTTTACCGCATTTGCCATTTCCAGGCCGTCGGCCGGCACTATAACTGTCATGTTGGCAAAAGAACGCATGATAGCAATATCTTCGGTGCAATGATGCGTGGTTCCAGCGGCTCCAAAGGATATTCCCCCGTGGGTCGCTATGATCTTGCAATCAAGGTTCTGATAGCTGATATCCGTCCTGATCTGTTCTGCCGCACGCATGGACGCGAACACGGCCATGGTAGATACAAAAGGAGTCAGGCCGGATTTTGCCAGTCCTGCGGCAACACCGAAAAGATTCTGTTCGGCTATACCCACATTGAAAAATCTGTCAGGAAACTGCTCTCCGAATTTTCCGATCTTCGTAGAATTTGCAAGATCAGCCGAAAGCCCGACAATTTTATCATTCTGCTCTCCGAGATCACATAAGACCTGGCCGTAAATTTCCGCCTGTGACATGGTGTTAGCGTCATATACGGTCCAGGTAAGTCCCTGGCTCATGTTATATCCTCCTTATTTTTTAATGCTTTACAGCATATTAGTTCGAAAATTTTTCGGTCTCGATTATATTATGCCATGTTCCCGTACCCGCGTTTTTTTATTTATCCACCGACGTTTTGGCTTTTTCCATCAAATCTGTATCGAGTCCGCCATAGTGCCATTTTACCTCATTTTCCATAAAATCTACCCCCTTGCCCTTTATGGTGTCAGCAATGATGACCACCGGAGCTGCATCTTCTTTCTGGGCATATTCGATGGCTTCAGACAAAGAATTATAATCGTGTCCGTCCGCGCTTTTGACGATCCAGCCGAATGCCTTCCATTTATCAGCAAAAGGCTCAAGTCCCATGACCGACTCTGTGGTTCCGTCGATCATCAACTGGTTTCGATCCACTATGGTTATCATGTTGGTAAGCTTGAAATGAGCCGCTGCCATCGCTGCTTCCCAGATCGAGCCTTCGTTGCACTCGCCATCTCCTAAAATGGTATAAGTCAACCATGATTTTTTCTGTAATCTCGCTCCCAGGGCCAGGCCGACGGCTATGGGCAGGCCGTGTCCCAGAGAACCTGTCGAGACATCAACACCCTTTACCTTGTTCGAATCGAGGTGCATCCCGAAAGGAGACTTGAACCTGTTGAATTCTTTTAAAAGATCGAAATCGAAATAGCCTTTTCTAGCGAGTATCGGAGCATATCCCACGCCGCCGTGGCCTTTGCTCAAAATCATGCGGTCACGGTCTTTCCAATCGGGATTTTTCGGATCGATATTCAGATATTTGTAATAAAGAATGACCAGAATTTCAGTCATGCTCAATCCGCCTCCGATATGAGCGCCTCCTGCCCATCCCGTGATATCAATAATATCTTTGCGAATTCTTTTCGCGTGTCTGGTAAGTTCTTGAATTTCTTTGTCGGTTATTGCCATTTTTTCTCCCGTAAGCCTTTGGACTTAAAAATGATGTTTATTTTTGGTATTTTTCCTTTAGCGCCTTAAAGGCATCATCTGCGATATCAAAGGTTCGATCCAGATCTTCCTGCGTATGAGCTGTCGAGACGAACCAGTTATGATGGGACGTAAAATAAGCCCCGCGTCTTGTGCATTCCGCACACCAGTCCTGGTGGAGCATAAGACTTTCGTCGTCAGTTATTCTCAGATAGGGCATGGACGGATGCCCGCTGGTTTTCAGATCATATCCATGTCCTTTTGCAATCTCTTCAAGCCCTTTTAAAAGCTTTGTTCCAGTCTCATGCATTATAGAAGGGCCGTCGATTTTCTTCAATTCCTTCAATGTAGCCAGAGCCGCTGCCATGGGAGCGGCTGAAAACCAGTAACTGCCTGTATAAAAAATTTTGGAAACCACCTGCTTGAGAGCCTCTGTCCCCATAAGAGCGGATATGGGATAACCGTTTCCTATGGCCTTGCAGAAACAGATTAGGTCAGGAGTAAATCCGAAATAATTACTTGAGCCTTTCATATCAAGACGAAATCCGCACCTGACATCGTCTGCTATCAAAACTATTCCCTCTTTTTTGCAAATCTCTGAAATTGTCTGCCAATAACCTTCTTTGGGAAATTCGTTGTCCGCAAAATTAGGGTGATGGTAGGGGGTCGCTATAAATCCTGCGATTTGTCCGGAATTTTCATCAACAGCCTTTTGAAATGCCGCAATATCGTTCCAGGGTATCCTGATGCAGTTTTGATAATCTTCTTCTATGAGACCATGATGGCCCGGTGTCTGCGCCCAGGGCGAAACTCCATGATATCCGCCTGATATCATAATTATTTTTTTTCTTCCCGTAGCTGCCCTTGCTGCCATCAGAGCATAGATTGTAGCATCATTGCCGTTTTTGGCAAAAAAAGCCCAGTCTGTTCCGGGTATGAGATCGACAAGATATTCGGCAAGATCTACCATAACGGGTGAAGGTGCTGTAACGCAATTTGCCTCACCATATTGTTCAGCTGCTGCCCTATCAACTTTTTCATGATTATATCCAAGTACCATAGGCCCGTACGCACACATGTAATCAATGAACTCATTGCCGTCGATATCATAAAATTTAGAACCCTTTGAACGCACAGCATAGAAAGGGTAGGAGGTCGGAGGAATGAGGGGAGCCGGACTCATATGGCCGTAAATACCGCAGGGAATGACCTTTGCAGCCCTTTGAAATAATTCCTGTGATTTATCGAATCTGTATATATCCATAGTACATCCTTCTTTTTATGCCCATTTACTTCAGGGACCCGGCAAGAATAATTTCCCCGTCCTGCTTGCCTTTTAGCCCGTATTTTTCGTTGCGTACAAGTTATATACAATGAGTATACGCCCTGTACGCGCCTCGAATACGAACCAAAATCCGGCGCAATCCTGGCGGAACTTATTCTTGCCGTGTCCCTTACAACCGGTCACCTAAGACAGGTAGAGCGCAATTCTGTCGAGCATCAGGCTTAAAGTATCAACCATGGGAATCTGACCTCTGATCGACACATCACCTGTTGCAATGGCTGTAAACGCATCAAGCCGACCATTTAAAAAATCGTTTGCCACAGTCATATCTTTCATTGTCATTGCAGCAGCCGGCGCTTTTATCTCTCCTTTTGCAGGAACGATAGAATCTTTGTTCACCGTCAGATTAACTTTGGGTCCGTCAGGCAGAATGCCAAGAGAAATACTGCCTTTTCCCATGTGGCTGGATAAAATGTTTGCCACAGGATCGAGTTCCGCCAGTTCGGGAATCGACCAGACAGCAGTCGTCAATGTCATGCGGGTATTCAAGGCAACCCATTTTGGATCAGCCAGCAAATCGGCATTGGGTTTGAGATAATATTCCAGTTTTTCTGTTAAAACGGAAAATTCCTTTGTAAGAAATCGCAATTTTGTAAAACCTTTGACAGGCACAGGCGATGCTTTTCCATCCATCATCTTGTTGAAATGAGCCGGCGAATGAAAAAAAAGGATAACAGAAGATTTTTTCTCTCCCCCTCCTTTTCCCACCCTGCACTTGCCTGAATCGAATTCGACGAATGCATCAGGGCCGTTTAAAACAAAAAATCGGATTGCGATATTCCAGTCTTTTGTAAATAAAGCCATTTCCCGGTCATGAACGACGAGGTCTTCCAGATTTTTCAAGACCGCATATGCATTGAGCCGGGCCGTTAAAAGCTCATGACTCATTTTGAAACACCTCCTTGTGGCAAGAGATTAATATTGGTTTTAAGCATGAGTGAGTCATCACTCATTTTTTACATGCAAAATTTCCTTAATAATGTCAAGTATTTTTTTCAAAAAAGATCGAGGGCAAAAAATTTTTCTTCTTGACATCTTCAAATATGAGTGAATAATCACTCACATGAAACCAAAACATCATAAAAAACGATTTGAAAAAATTCCGGCAGAAAAACAAAAGCGAATTTTGGAAGTTGCAACAAAAGAATTTGCCCAAAACGGCTTTCCAACAGCCAACATAAATGTCATTGCCCGTAAGTCAGGCATCAGCATTGGCTCTATGTATAATTATTTTGAATCAAAAGAAGCGCTTTTTCTTGAGATAATAGATCGAGGATATAAGATCATTGAAGAAGTTTTTGAAAAAATCGAATCGAAACCAGCAGATGTTTTCGAAAAAATCGAACAATTATTGAGGGCAGCTCAGGCTTACTCGAAACAGTATCCGGAACTGATACAAATCTATCTTGACATGACATCTGAAGGTTTGTCCCACCTGTCGTCAAAATTATCCGGCAAACTGGAGACTGTTTCAGCCTTTTTTTTCCGTACCCTGATTGCAGAATCTCTGCTGCCTGAAGTACGCAGACACCGCAGCATATTATAGTCAGATCCGTTCCATCGCAGATATTTACGGCTTTCCCGATTTCAAAGCCATAATCCTCTTTTTCATAATAGGTGGGTTCGAATCCT
>JAUCGE010000271.1 GCA_030377965.1 Desulfobacterales bacterium HSG16 | reverse complement strand
AAGAGGTTTCTGACCGTTTCCGGCCACACCCACGACTCCTAAAATTTCTCCCTGTCTCAGATCCAGGTCTATTCCTTTTAGAGTACAGGCGTGAAGTCCTTTGATATTCAACACTGGACTGCCAAGATCTATCGATTGTTTTTTGACCTGAAGGACGACTTCCCTGCCTACCATGCGCCGGGCAAGCTCTTTTTCACAGGTGATGGCAGAAGCATCAATTTCATCTGTGACAGTGCCTTTTCTTAAAATTGCTATTTCATCTGCTACGTCCATGACCTCCGGGAGTTTGTGGCTGATAAAAACTATAGCCTTTTTCTGGGCGGCCATTTCCGAAAATGCGGCAAATAATTGTTTGGTTTCTTGGGGAGTCAATACTGCTGTTGGCTCGTCAAAGATCAAAACTTCGCTTTTTCGCTGTAACAGTTTCAGAATTTCCACTCTTTGCTTCTCGCCCATTGACAGAGATGAAACTTTTGCAGTCGGATCTATTTCAAGCCTGTATTTTGTTGCCAGATCCTCGACTCGTTCATTCATTTTATTATGATTCAGCCAGATCCCTTCTTCCTGTCCGAGAAAGACGTTTTCAGCTACGGTCATGGCCGGAACCAGCATGAAGTGCTGATAGACCATGCCGATTCCCGCCCGGATCGCATTCCTGGTGGAAGAAAAGGAGACAGGATGACCGTTTATGATAATCTGGCCTGTGTCAGGAGTCAGAGCGCCTGCGAGAATATGCATCAAGGTGCTTTTTCCTGCTCCGTTTTCTCCTAAGAGAGCCTTGATTTTTCCTGCCCGGATATCAAGACAGATATCTGTGTTGGCTTTTACCATACCAAAGGATTTGCTGATTTTTTCAAGCCTGATTAATGAATTTGCTGGTTGTGTTGTTGTTGTTGTTGGTTGTGGTGTTGCTGGTTGTGGTGTTTTGGGGGTGGACGAGAGTGAAAAATTTTCTTGATTCATCTTGCTTCCTGATTCATGCCGACTATGGGAGTAATAAATTGGGATTCTGTATCCCAGGGAAATAATATCCAGGTATCCTGGCTCACTTCAGTTATAAAGGTATCAACTAATGGCCTTCCTGCTGGTTTTGCATAGACTGTGGCAAAATGTGCCCTGGGCAGCATCTCTCTTACCACCTGTGCGGTTTTTCCAGTATCTACCAGATCGTCAATGAGCAGCCAGTTTTCTCCATCGCCTCCTTCCGATTTTTTCATGACACGGATTTCACCCTGATCATGGCCGGAATAGCTCGCAACGCAGATTGTGTCAACCAGCCGGATATCGAGTTCTCTGGCGATTATTGCGGCAGGAACAAGCCCCCCCCGTGTAATGGCTACTATGCCCTTTAAATTTTTCAGTTCGAGCAGACGCCAGGCAAGCGCTTTTGAATCTCTGTGTAATTGATCCCATGAAACAGGAAACGTTTTTGCATATTTCTGTTGTTTTTCGTTTTCCATTTTTTATTTTTTACTCCCGTGGTTCAATATTTATTCCAAGCACTGCCGGGGCTTCGTCTCCTCGGCCTTTCCATGAAGAAAAAACAAGCACTATAACGGTCAGGGCGTATGGCAGCATCATCAGCAGTGAGGATGGCAGGTTCGCACCCATTGCCTGCAGCCGGAACTGAAAAGCCATGACTCCGCCAAACAGATATGCGCCTGCAACTGCCCGGCCCGGATGCCAGAATGCGAAAATAACTAAGGCTACCGCAATCCATCCCCTGCCAGCGGACAGGCCGGTACTCCAGAGGTGGGTATAGGCCAGAGAAAGATACGCGCCGCCAAGCCCCATGAGAAAACCCCCGGAAAGAATTCCGATCCAGCGGTAATGAATGGCCTTTAAACCTGCGGCCTCTGCTGCATCCGGGTATTCTCCCACAGATCGAAGCCTTAGCCCCCATCTGGTATATTTTAAAAAAATCCAGATTAAAACCGGGATGATATATGATATATAAACCAGAAGATCATGCTTAAAAAAAATATCGCCAATAATCGGAATAAAAGACAGCAGAGGAAAGTCAAAAGGGGAAAAACCAGGGCATGTCCGGCCTACCAGAGGCGTTCCGAGATAATTGGCAAGACCTGTGCCGAATATGGTCAAAGCTAGTCCTGATACAACCTGATTTCCTCTGAACACAAGGCAGACAAGGCCGTGAATTCCAGCGAGCGTCATTCCGCCTAAACCGCCTGCCAGAAAGCCTGTCATAGGGTTTCCGGTCATTTTTGCAAAGAAAAATCCGCAAAAAGCGCCGAACATCATTATGCCTTCCACCCCTAAATTCAATATCCCCGATTTTTCTGTAAGTATTTCGCCCAGAGTGGCGTAAAGAATTGGTGTGCCGGATACGACAGCAGCCGCAAACAGGGGAATCAGCATGTCCTGGTTCATTTGGTTTTCCTCAGACTGACCTGGTATCGAATAAAAAAATCACCTGCCAGAACCATGAGCAGCACAAGCCCTTCCATGATCTGGCCAAAGGCTGCCGGTATTTGTAAATCGAGCTGGAGATTTTCCATTCCGACCCTCAATCCTGCAAGAAGAAAGGAGGCAAGCCCTATATTGAGCGGGTTCAACCGGGCAAGCCATGCCACGACTATAGCAGTATAACCATATCCTGCCATTATGGAAGGCTGAAGCCTGCCTATAGTAGCTGAAGCTTCTATAAACCCCGCCCATCCTGCCAGAATCCCGGATACTGCCATTACAAGAAATACAAGGCGCTCGTAGGGAAGGCGCGCGTATTGTGCAGCCCGGACATTTTCACCGCTGGCCACAAGTTCGTATCCCAACCTTGTGTATCTGAAAAAAATCCAGATCGCGAGACCACAGAAAAAACAGAGAAAAATTCCGTAATTGAGGTTTGTGTTTCCTATCCTGCCCAGGACAGCAGCAGGTGAAAATTCCCGTGTAAAGGGAAAACCGAAGCTTGAAGGGTCTTTCCAGGGTCCATAAACCAGGTATTCAAGAAACAGGATGGCAATATAATTGAACATCAGGGTGACAATGATTTCATTGGCTCTCACCCGAATCTTTAAAAAAGCCGGGATGAGTCCCCAGATACCTCCGCATACGAATGCGGCAGCCATCATGAGTGGAATGAGTGTCATAGCCGGAAGGTCGGGAAAGGCCAGTGCCGCCCAGGAAGCACCAACAGCACCCATAGCGTACTGGCCCTCTGCCCCTATATTCCAGATTTGAAGCCTGAAAGCTACTGCCACGCCAAGGGAACACATGTAAATGGGTACGGCCTTTATAAGGCAGTCTTCCATAGACCATCGCGACCCGAATGCTCCTTTAAATAATACTTCCATTCCCTCCAGGGCAGGTTTGCCCTGGAGGGCAAGCATCAATGCGCTTATGGCCAGTGACAGAAAAATGGCTCCGAGCGTCACAGAACAGGCAATCCACATCGGGTTTTCCTGTCTTTGGCTGACTTTTATTCGATTCATCTATAATTGGCCTTCAGCAGATTTTTTAAAAATTTCCTGTTCCGTTTCCCTATTCCGTGCTTCCGACAATACCTTCGATAAACCATGTCATTCCCGAAAGCATTTTGTCTGATGCCACTTTGCCTTTTTCGACCCGAACTGTTCCAGTCTGATCTTTCAGAGGGCCTGCAAACACCGCAAGTTCTTTTGCTATAATCTTTTTCTTTGCGATGAGAACCTTTGTTTTAACAGCTTCCGGAACCATTGAACTCATTGAACTTATATCCACAATTCCTTTGTCTATGCCGTACCAGTAAGCATCGCTTTTCCATGTTTTATCGCGAACTTTTTTGATTATTTCCTTATAAAACTCTCCCCAGTTCCATATGGCTGCTACAAGATGAGATTTAGGAGCAAAAGTTGACATGTCACTGTTATAACCTATAGAATAAACACCTTTTTCCTGAGCTGCTTCCTGAGGTGCAGGAGAATCCTGGTGCTGGGCAATTACGTCGGCTCCCACATCAAGAAGGCTTTTGGCAGCTTCCTTTTCGGTTGCAGGGTCATACCATGTCTTTGTCCAGACCACCCGAACTGTTGCATCGGGATTGACGGCCTTTGCTCCAAGGGTGAAAGCGTTGATTCCCCGGATTACTTCTGGAATAGGAAAGGCTGCCACATATCCTAAAATTTTCGATTTTGTCATAGAACCAGATACCATGCCGGACAGATATCTTGCCTGGTACATGCGCCCGAAATAATTGCCCATGTTGGGTCCTGTTTTAAAACCCGAACAATGCATGAAAATCGCTTTCG
>JAUCGE010000270.1 GCA_030377965.1 Desulfobacterales bacterium HSG16 | reverse complement strand
ATATCCGACATGGCCGGGTTCCGTCCCCGCCATCTTTCTGTTTAAGTTAATTTTTTATGTATTTAAAACGAATAAGAAATTTTTCCAGTGAAACTCCTTCCAGGGCAGGGAATGTCATCTGGAAGTTTTCCGGTCGGATCTGGTGCTCTGTAATCTTCATCCAGAAGGTTGAATCCGCTGATCTGAAAATCCATTCCTTTGGCAAGGAGATTTTTGAATGTCAGTGAGGTATTAAACAGCCAGTAAGCTTCTAAAGGGTCCCGTGTATCTTTCAATATCAGCTTTTCACCGTCCCATACTTTTTCCTCTGAACGTTCTCTTTTTCCCAGATAATTCAGAGTGACATTTGCTATAATATTTTCCGTGACACCGTAATTTACTCCGATATTGCCATAAAATTCCGGGGATTGTCCGATATTGAAATCGTCCTGATCTATACCTGCGCCTCTGATTTCTTTATTTGACACATCTTTCACATCCTGCCAGGTAAAATTAAGAAATCCGTATTTGTTTTTACCAAAGCCGACTTTGCATTCGAATTCAGCGCCCACTGATTTTGTTTTACCTATATTATCATAACCCAATCCGTCTTCGGTCATAGTAAAACGGATTATATCGTTGGTTATTATGTGAAACCCGGTAAGGGATGCGGTAATATTTTTTGTGAACCTGTAACCCACAAGTCCCTCAATAGTGGTAATTTTTTCAGGTTTGATGTCTTTATTCTGTACAAAATATGCATTTCCCCAGAAATATGCTTCTTTAAGAGTCGGTGCACGAAATGCCTCTCCATAAAGCATTTTGAACCATACTCTCTCCGTAGGTGCATAGGCCAGTCCGAACCGGCTGTTAACAGAGGAAAAATTTGAACCCCCGCTTTTTTCGCCTTCATTCTGATAATTGTCATACCGCAGCCCTGCTGTAAAAGAAAGGGTTTTTAAGCTGGCATCCGGGAAAAAGAGCGATTTTATATCTGCTGTTCCCTGTCCGTACAAGGCAAATATATCGGATTCTGCTTTGTCATATGCGGTATCTACCTTTCCATATATATCAGTCAGGCCCCCGGTAAAACGTTCATAAGGGGGATATGGAGAATAGGTTTTACCCTCAACTTCAATCGGCAGTCCTGTGCCGTTGTGATTTGCATAAAGCTTCAAATCAGAATGCCTGACATTCTCGTAAGAGGTTCCTCCTGCAAAATGGATTCCGGGGTATACTTCATAATCTCCTGTGATTTCTCCGCCCAGAACCGAATATTTTCCGGCAGGCCCATCATGGAGTCCCTCATCTGGAAGAAATCCAATATGCCTTTCAGCCGTTTCTTCTGGAAGGAGTTCATAGATTGTCTTATAATCGCTGTGGTCATAATACGTTTTTATCAGCAGGTTCCCCTTGTCCTCTATGGGCAGTTTGAAGCCGATTTCACCATAGGCATACAGGTTTTCAATGTCATCTTCATCAGTCAGAACATCCTGCATACCTACAGGACATTTGGAATCGTTTTCCTGGAGAAAACCTGAAACATAAAAATATTTATAATCAAGATGGGTTCGAAAAGTATAATAGCTGCTGTCATTGGTCATATTCCTGGATTCGGAAGCAACCTGCAGGGGGCCGAAATCGGGAATAACAGGAGACTTAGCTGCTGCATCGCTCTCAATTGTTCCGTCATATCCGTCTGTTTTGTAATAATCAGCATAAAAATATGCCTTAAAATCATCTTTGCCGTATGAAACCTCAGCAAAGGGTTTCAGAGTATTAAAACTTCCGCCTTCCATAGAAACCCGGGAGTCTTTCTCCCCTCCTTTATACGTGACAATGTTGATAACTCCCAGAAACGCGCCAGACCCGTAAAGCGCTGAACCGGGGCCTCGGATGATCTCAATTTTTTTGATACCGGCAATAGGCACTCGCTCAAATTCATCATATCCTACGGGGTGAAGTGCATGTCCATCAATAATCACTTTGATGCTTTTATTGACTCCCTGGATAGACGTTCCGCGTACATACATCTGAGTATAACCTTTATTGTTGCTGGTCGGATCGAATCCTGGAACTGTCCGCATTATATCTGCAAGATTCCTTGCCCCCATGTTCTGGATATCCTCACCTGTAATGACCGAAACGATTGACGGGGCATCCTGAACCGTCATTTTTGTTTTTGTTGCAACAGTGACGAACTGAGTTCCGCTCTCTTCTTTCAACCAGTTGAGCTCTTCATCTAATATCTCGTCAATCGTCACTTGTCCTGACGGTGTATCAGATGCCATGCAAAACGGAAGCGTTTGAATAAAGATAACGAATATAACTGCAAATACCTGATAAAAACATTTCATTTTTTTTCCTTTCGATTATAGAACATTTTTTTCGGTAAGGGATGTCAGAGAAAATAATATATCTTGGATTGCAAAGAATTTTACTCTTCATTACGGCGCTGTAAAGGGTGTATATAATACAGGGTAAAAGACAAGCAGGGCTGGTATATTATTTTTTTTGACTTCCCTAAGTTCGAAAAGAGATTCATCAGCATAAGGTCAGGAAACTCCTAACCAAGTTTTATTCCTCAGCCTTTTGAATCGCAATTTGCAGGAACATCTTTCAAATTTTCAACATTGTCACCAAAAGGCATTGAAGATGACTTATCTTTATCTTCATATATAAGCTTTGCCGCAAATTCTGCTGTGTCAGTAATTATTTCCCGGCAATGAAGTGCATGATCCCTGCAAAGCCAGTTATCTTTCCACTGAGTGCAAATCTCACGGCAGAGCGTATTCCCGTATTTATCCTTAACCATATTGGGTATCCGATTAAATAATCTGTAAAATCCCGGTTTTCCGTAAAGCTGTTTTGCAGCTTGTCTGGCTACCGCTTTCCTGTCATCACCTTCAGGCAGTTGTGTCCTGCCGCGAACTGAACCAACAGCCATAACCGCACCTGTTATAGCTCCGCAGGTATCACCGTAAAGTCCAACTCCTCCGCCGAAACCGGTTACCATTTTAAGAGATTCTTTCGGTAAACCTGTGTCAACATGCTCAAGAAAAGCTTCCAAAATGCATTCTGCACAATTAAAACCTTTTGAAAAATTTTTTCTTGCCCTGTCTTTGATAATGGCAATTTTTTCTTCTGTTTCCATAACATCCTTTCTGTCAGTATTTGAGATTAAAGTCTGCTACCTTTTATTCTTTTTATTTTTCATTACTGATTTACAGAATTTGCTAAAATTTTTATCTTTTTTTCTTTTTTCAAAGTATGACATTTCATTATAAGCTGTTTCTTTGTTCATCTTGGCAAAATTCTGGTAACGTTCTTCCGATATGCTTTCATTTTCTAAAGCTTGAAGTATTGCACATCCGTTTTCATTTGTATGAGTGCAGTTTTTATATAAGCATTGGTCTGACAAGTCACTTATTTCATTGAATGTTTCATCAATACCTGTTGAGATGGCTATATTTCCAAGTTCCCGCATACCTGGAGTATCAATTATCATTGCATCATTTCTCAAGCTGATCAACTGCCGCCGTGTGGTGGTATGTCTTCCTTTTCCGTCTTTTTCTCTGATTGTATTTGTTTCAAACACATCATCATCAGTGAGATTGTTCAACAATGTCGTTTTGCCTGCTCCAGATGAACCGAGCAGACAAAATGTTTTTTCGGGAATGAGCATATCTTTGATTATGTTAATTCCGTAATGATTTATATTGCTGAATTCAACAACCTGAATTTTTGGCATCAATGCCTGAATTTCAGAAATTTTTCTGTTTCTTTCATGCTCAGTTGCCAGGTCGCTTTTGCTGAGAAGTACGACAGGCTGAATATCAGCATCATTAACCACAACAAGGTATCTTTCCAGTCGTCTCAGGTTATAGTCCGAACCGAATGACTGGATAATGAAGGCAGTATCAATATTTGCAGCGATTAGCTGATATTCTGTTTTTTTACCTGCTGTTTTTCTCTTTAAAAGAGATTTTCTCGGAATGATTTCATGAATAACTGCAAATGATTCATTATCATAAAATTGTGCATATACCCAATCGCCAACAGTCGGAAGATCTATCGGAGAATCAGCATTGAAAAGCATCTTGCCGGTTAATTCAGCAAAAACATCCTGATCCCTGTTTCTGATCTGAAAACTGTCTTTATTTACAGTTGTAACCCTGGCTATTTCATGATCAACAGATTTTAAAGAATCTGTTCTATCCGAAAACCATTTGTCAAAACCTAATTTATTTAAATTCATTAGTATATTTCCATAAAACCTAAAT
>JAUCGE010000269.1 GCA_030377965.1 Desulfobacterales bacterium HSG16 | reverse complement strand
CCTTCATATCGGCGGAAGAGAAAAAGCTTCCCATTCATCGAATTTCAATAATTCCTGTATGTTCGAGCATTTTGTTTCTTCACTCTGATTTGTAAACATGTCCCGAACATCATGTAACTCTTCGATACTTACATTATTTTTTATATAACAGAATATTGGCAGGTTTACAGCGCTTGATGTTTTAAGTGTTTCGGTGGATTGTGACAGAGGCGCGACTGCATTAATGTAATCCATTGCCAGTTCAGGAATCAGGGCCATGTCCACTGAATGTTGATAAAGCAGAGATATGGCTTCAAGGGGTGCTTCAACGATTATTTTGTTAAATCTTTCCGGTTCGAGTCCGGAAATCTTGAAAACCAGCAGGTTAAGCGCTCTGTCTGAGTCTGCCCCGAGGCTTGTCATGGCTATTGGCCTGTTGTCAGGTGAGGTTGGATCTACATCCGAGTCGCGCAGGGTAAGCAGGAGTTTGTTATATTGACTCTTTCCGTTTTTTTTTGCCCGCAAAAGCGGCCTCAAGCCTTTTTCTTCCGTATAGGCATTATAATACCATTGTGGTATGAACATGTATTCGGGAAGTCCGTTAAAAATTGCAGATTCAAATTCTGCACGAGTGGTAAAATTTCTAAAGGTCAGAAGATGATCCGTACATGATTCGGTATTAAAGCCGAATGTATAGCTGAAATCAGGGTCCCACACATATACAGTACCGGTAACCGATTTTGTGTCTTCATCATCAGATTTATCCGATTCGTCTTCTTTTTCTTCGTCTTCTTCGTTTTCCAGAAATATGTCGTCTGCTTCGGCAGGCAGGGCAGAATCTTCCAGTTCAGGTTTTTCAGTTGTTGAATCTTTACCTGTTTCAAGCTTTTTGGGGGTTGATTTTTTATCCGGTGTTTTTGGAGGTCTGTCTATTTTGACCGCCCTGCATTTTACCTTTGTTTCCCCTTTTGGGTCAGAACATGTCCATGACCAGGATGTGCCGTTTAAAGTCACATCAGAAGGGGTTCCTGAAGAGCAGAGTATTGTCGGTTCGTCGTACATTGGCAGGCCGTGATCGTCTCCACATTTACAGCAGTCTTCTTCGTTTGTAACCGTATTTTCCGACTCTATATTATTGAGTACCGCCGCTTCCTTTCCATTTAAAGACGGTGAACCATTTCCAGTCTGCCCGGTCTGTGAACGGTTGCCGGAATGTTTCAATGTTTTTGAAGTGATCCCAGGTAAATTGAATATGAACAAAGAGAAGAAAAACAGTCCGAGCAATACGGCCACAATGGCAAAGAACGTGTAATTTTCGTTCAACCAGTTTTTTGGAGTCTCATCCATTTTGCACCCGGTTTTTTAATTTAATGATTTATTTTTCAAAACAAAGGTTTTTCAACATCTCGTCAAAAGATTGAAATGCTTTGTGGAAACTGTTGCTGCAAATTTTTTGATTCACAAATTGTTCAAGTGTTTCCCTGGATACTGGATTTAACGAATCCGGGTCAGTATCATTTGCAGGTCCGTCAATATTACCTTCTGTGACTGCATATTCAAGAAGGGCCAGGGCATACCATCCTGCTGCCTGATCCATGTCGAGAAAATGAGCTATTCCTCCGTTTTTCTTGAATTTGAGCATAGTCCGGTTCGTACTCTCCCACTGAGGAGGTTCCGGAAAACGGCAGCGCTCGTCCCTGATATAAAAGGCTGTCCCGTTTTCTACCTCTTCCAGAAACTCCAGGCCTCTTTTCAGGGCAGCTTCTACTGATTTGTGGTGTCTTTCCATGTCTATGATAAAGACTGTGGGAACAGTCGTGTCTTTTCCGGTGCGAAACCGACATACGAAGTCGATATATCTTTTCTGACCAGGTCTTACGCATTCGAGGCACAATTCTGCTTTTTCCGGCATCTGTTTCAGGTATAGCTCAAGAGCTCTGCAAAACCAGTTTCGATCCGGCTCATGATGGTCGAAATGATTGAGGACAGATTTGAAATTACGTTCAAATTCTTCTGACAGGATGTCTATGGATGAAAAGTCTGTAGATGAAGTATCCGAAGATGAAAGGTTGTCTGTATCTGTTTTGCAGCTTGAAAAAATACGGTTCAGTTCCCTTCCTGCCTGTGTGATGATTTCCCTTGGGCTTTCGAATCCATCTTTAAACCGGTCTTTCAATTCATCCTGATCAAAAGGAGAAAAATCATTTTCATCCCGTGTGCCTGACGCAGAAGAAAGGCGATTATGTATTATTTCAAGAGCCTGAGTGCTGTCGCATCCTGTAAGCTCAAATGTGTTTGTTTCAAGTCGTGTAACGATGTGCTGGTTCAATTGATTTCGGAACTTGATTTCCCATTGGGAGCCTCTGAAACAGGCTATGGGCAGCATTCCTTTGACAGTATCGACTAAAAATTCGATCATTCTTCCCAGAGCATGAACCTGCTGTTCTGTTTCCATATTTTCCAGCCTGTCGAAACAGATCACCATGCATAGGCCGTATCTGGCAATCAGGCAGCCAAGGCCAATTAAAATCTCCTGTGCTTCCTGTTCCAGAGGTTCGTCTGATCTGTCGTTTCTGCTGTAAACTTCAAGAAGCCGGGCTTCCCCTTCGTCTATCACTGAACCTTTGAACCAGTTAAAAGCAGCCTCTCTTTTTTTCGGATCGCGGTATTGAAATAACACCTCAAGCATTTGTCCGGGTATTTCCGGGTGAATTCCGGTAACGAACGAAACTGCCTGCTCCAGTAATAATGTCAGAGCTTCGCTTGCAAGCCGCTTTGGATCGAACACCAGAAGAGGGTTTTCTTCTATGGCTTTTAAAAATCGGACATGTTTTTCTTTAGTGGAAGTGCCAAGCTTTTTTTGGAGCATTTCGCATATAATCATGGCTGTCAGCCGGTCGAAAAGACAGGAAGAGTTCGGTATAATAGAAGAATTTATATCGGCAGAAGAGTTTCTTCGCATGTTGACAGCCACTTCCCTGAGCAGATAACGAAAAGTCTGTTTCGGATCTTCCAGAGGCTGAATATAAGCAAATTCAGGCTCTGATATTGATTGTGTCCTGGGTTCTATCTGGATTTTTTCTTCCATCCGAAAAAAATCTATCATGCGTCCGATAAGATGGGTTTTGCCAGCCCCGACTTCGCCAAGTATCAGGCAAGCGAAATTTTGAGCAGGATCTTGTGTCTTTTGCCTTATCAGGCGTATCAGACCGTAAAATGTCTCTTTGTTTATAGAGTCGACATTCTGGTGTTTTTCTATATCCCTCGGATCTCCGGCGCTTGAAGAAATAAAAGGGTTTTTGTTTTTGAGAATATCGCAGATTTTATCTTGATCCATGATCAATTCCTCCAGCTTACAGTAATACGCAGCCTGCCTTTTTCATCTGTGAAGGAGCCTGCAATCTGTTTTTGGGTCATAGCCGAAGGATCACCGCCCTGCAACTCGATTCTGTATTGTCCGGCCAGTTGAGCCAGAACTTGATCGAAGCGCTCTTCTGGCCATTTAAGATATTCACGAATCAGGTGTATGAGTACAAAATTTCTGCCTCTTCCAACTTTGTCATATGCGCTTTTAAATGCTTTCAGGTCTTTTTTTTCCGTATCCTGCCTGATTTGACTTTTGGTTTGATTTTTGGCCTGGTTTTCGGTTTGGTTTTCGGCCTGATTTTTTTGCAGAACCTGTACATTTTTGCTTGATGCATCTGATTGACTCAAAAAAATCTTGTACGATTCGTTTATAGCGCTTTTGATCACGCCCTTTGTCAACAAATCATTTATGGCACAAATCCCGTTTGCTTTGAGCATGGGGAGGTATTGAATGAGTTGAGCTGCTGAAATCTTTGTTTTTTTCCGGATCATGTTTAAAACGATTTGTTCATTTGGCATAGAAAGACCGATATAGGTACTTCTGGCTCCTTGATAAAACGACAGGGTGCGGCCAAGAACGGGAGTCAGTTTTTTCTGGATCTCTTTTAGCTTGGATTTTTTATTAAGCCCAGAATATCTCAAGGTTTTTATGGAAATGCCCTGGATAACTTGAGTTATAGTAAGAAAATCTTTGTCTTTTTTTTTCAACAGTGCTGAAATTTCCTTTTCAATATCAGGTCTGTCATCAGCTATAATTCCTGATTTTATGCCTGGTATTTTTCGTTTTTCCATGATTTTTCTCCTGTCGGCTATGACCCAAAAACAGATTGCAGGCTCCTTCACAGATGAAAAAGGCAGGCTGCGTATTACTGTAAGCTGGAGGAATTGATCATGGATCAAGATAAAATATGCGATATTCTCAAAAAC
>JAUCGE010000268.1 GCA_030377965.1 Desulfobacterales bacterium HSG16 | reverse complement strand
ACTGCAACCATGACAATAGAATTACCATCTGAATGGCACTTATTTTTCAGCTCATCAATTGTCGATGGTAATACGATTCCTTCCATTTCCATAAAACGGTCACTGCCAACCTGAATTGTTTTATCGTATGAAACATAAAAATGGACAGTGGTGCTGGCTTACCTCAAAGGAATCAATCTTTTTACGCCAGGAGGATGGCACTCCCAAGCAGATATTTGGTATTGTTACAGACAGTACCAGACGTAAACAGGCTGAAAATGATCTTGTGCAGGAAAAAGAACGTCTGACGGTTACATTACGCTCTATCGGTGACGGTGTGATCACCACAGATACAGGTGGAAGGATAGTTTTAATAAATAAAGTTGCTGAAAATATGACCGGATGGTCTCAAGAAGAGGCTTTCAAGAAGGATATTAAAGTGGTATTTAATATCATAAATGCAAAAACAAGCCAACGATGTGAAAATCCAATTGAAAAAGTTCTTGAAACTAAAACTATTGTTGAGCTTTCCCATCACACAAATCTGATCGCTCGTGATGGTACTGAACGAATGATTGCCGATAGTGGAGCACCAATTTTTGATTCAAATAGTGAAATTGTTGGTGTTGTTTTAGTATTTCGGGATGTTACCGAAAAATATAAAATAGAAAAACAGCTGCAACAATCTCAAAAAATGGAAGCCATTGGCACTTTAGCGGGTGGTATCGCTCATGATTTTAATAATATGCTTGGTGTTATAACTGGAAATATTTCATATGCTTTAAGCAACCTGAACAAGAATGATGAATTATTTGAAATTCTATCTGATGTTCAAGAGTCTTCAAAACAAGCTCAAAACCTGACGTATCAACTTCTTACATTTTCCAAAGGTGGTGCTCCGATTAAAAAAGTGACAGACATCAATAGGCTGATAAAAGAATCTGCAATATTTTCATCAAGAGGTGCAAAGGCAAATTGTAATTTTGAATTGTCCGATGATTTATGGCCATCTGAAATCGATGAAGGGCAGATCAATCAGGTTATAGGCAATCTGGTTATCAATGCCAATCAAGCTATGCCGAACGGGGGAATTATTACCATCCGAACAGAGAATACAGAAATTGATGCTGATAGTGGTTTTCCCTTATCTCCTGGTAGGCACATCAAAATTGTAGTTGAAGACCAAGGCGTTGGTATCTCAAAAAAGCATCTTATAAATATTTTTGACCCGTATTTTACAACTAAACAAAAAGGAAGCGGTCTCGGATTAGCAATTACATATTCGATCATAAATAATCATGGAGGGCATATTGCTGTATATTCCGAGCTCGAAAAAGGAACTGTTTTTAATATTTATTTGCCAGCTACCACAAAAGATTTAGGTAAAGTTGAAGAAAAGCAAGAAGCTATGCATACAGGTCAAGGTAAAAATTTTGATAATGGACGATCAAGCATCAATATTAAAGATGGTCGGCAGAATGCTCAATAGAATGGGGTATGAGACTGAATTTGCAATAGATGGTACTGAAGCGATTGAAAAATACCGTGACAAATATCAGTCCCTAAATTCATTTGATTTGGTCTTTCTTGATCTTACAATTCCTGGAGGCATGGGAGGAGCCAAAACTTTAATAGAATTATTGAAAATTGACCCAAATGTAAAAGCGGTAGTCTCAAGTGGTTATTCCAATGATCCAATCATGTCAAATTTTGAAGATTATGGTTTTTGCGGGGTTGTCCCAAAGCCGTATACTAAGGATCAACTATCTGATGCTCTAAACAAAATATTTGGTAAAAAGGGATAATCTTTACTGTCATTTGGCACTGTCAAAATTTCATCACCCTTTTGATATCTTTATTTTTCTATGTTGTTGATTTTATTTTGTATTTGCTTTTTTGTTTGTTTGATGTTTGCTTTAAAATAGGCAGCATTGTATTTGAGATTCCGGCAAACAGGCCAAAATTATAAAGAACGATGGAAGAAACAAAACCAAAATTAAAGAAAAAAACTCCTCCGATACCCATAACCCCTGGAATCAAAGAAGTTATTATATTGTTCTTCATGTTTGATTGCATGTTTTGAGTGATGTCAAAAAGATCCAGTATACGGTTTAGATTTGTATCCATTAATACTATTTGAGCAGTATCAGTCGCAATAGTTGAAGCCCCGCACAAAGAAATAGAGACATCTGCTCTACTGAGAGCCAAAGAGTCATTTATGCCATCCCCAATAAAACAAACAACTTTTTTATCCAACTGTAATTGTTCAATGAGTTGAGCTTTGTTTTCCGGGAGAGTATTGGCATAGTAATTTTCAATGCCCAAATTTTTAGCCAATGTTTTTGTGGGCTGCTCCTGATCTCCTGAAATTATGTATAAATCATATCCCCGCTTTTTCAATTCACATATTGTGTCCCTGGCTTCGGGACGAATTGTGGGCTGGAGCTCAATAGCACCGGCAAATTGACCATTAACTGCAACCATGACAATAGAATTACCATCTGAATGGCACTTATTTTTCAGCTCATCAATTGTCGATGGTAATACGATTCCTTCCATTTCCATAAAACGGTCACTGCCAACCTGAATTGTTTTATCGTTTTCCCTGATTATTTTGATGCCATAACCTGCTTCATAGTGAATTTCCTGGTTATCATGAAAAGCCAGATTCCTGTTTTTTGCTTCCTCTACAATGGCATCGGCAATTGGGTGGGTTTGTTTTTGTTCAGCTGTTGCTGCAAAAGAAAGCACCTCATCTTCAGAAAAATCTTCAAAGGAATATATTTTATAGATTTGCGGCTTCGAAAGGGTCAATGTGCCAGTTTTGTCAAAAACTATAGTATCCACATTTTCCAGTTGCTCCAGAGAACGGCCGTCTTTTACTAAAATTCCATGCCATGAAACAATATGAAGAAAATTCAGCATTGTCATTGGTGCAAGAAGCCGTAAGTTTGCTCCGGGATAATTCCCTAACAATGCCAAAGCTCCGTTAGGTCCCACAAATGGTAACGAAAAGCTGCTTAGCATTAATGTAGGTAAAGCTGATTTATCCGTAAATACTTCTCCCTTGGATTGAATAGATAGTTTGAAATTTGCTGTCTGGTTAAGAATTTGCCTGATTTGTGATGCCGCAGTTTCTTCCCCGGTTTTTTCTACCTGAATATATATCCTACCGGACAAAACCACGGTTGATGCCATAACCGGATCGCCAATACCCTTTTCTGCAGGTTGTTCTTCACCGGTTAAACGCTGCTGATCAACAGAGGCCATTCCTCTGACAATCTTTCCATCAACGGGAATGACCTGTCCTCCGTCAACGATTATAACGTCCCCTATTTTTAATTCATCCACAGGGATCTCAATTTCAGCTTCATCAATCAGAATCCAGGCAGAACTCTCTGGTTCATCGTATATATTCATTAGACTTTTACGTGAATGATCCTCTGTTTTAGCTAATAATTTTTCGCCTAAATGATAAATCCCACAACCCAAAGCTACCCAAAAATAATAACCGCTAATCAATGCTCCTACAATCCATAAACTATCGATTACAATAATTCTTACTTTACGTTCTTTATATAAAGCCTGAAAAGCGCCATTCAAACGATTCCATGCAAGATACAGCAATCCAGGTACTGCTGCAGTAAAAAACGGGGGATACATCAGTGAACCTGCCGTAACCAATCCAACAGAGGACAAAGCAATTAAAAGTTTTTTGTCAGCTTTTTTCTCACTCTCGTTGATATCTGTTTTTTGGCCTGTTCCTGACAATTCTTTAAACTGCTGACTTCGAATATTTTTAGAAGCAGATTTAAATTGAGCATTTTCAGTACTTGACTCATTTGAATCAGATGAATTTTTTTTGTGGGAATCAACAGGATTTTTTTGAAAAAATTTATAGATTTTCCTGCCCGTAAAAAATAATGCACCCCCAGCTATATAAGTACTTAATAACCACATAGAATTAGCTCTTATTTTTTTTAATTGTTAATAGATTTTTTTTCGGCTCAGCGGGACTTAAAAGACAAGGTCATCCGCATCATTCACAATTTGAGTTTTGTGGAAGACCCCACAAGGGTTTTCAGGGCAATCCGATTTGAACAGCGGTATGGCTTTACCATAGGAAAACTTACCACGGCTCTAATCAACAATGCACTTAAAATGGATTTTTTCGCAAGTTTAAGCAGCCTGAGGGTTTTTTCTGAATTAAAATATATTCTTGAGGAAGAAAATCCAGGTCCTTCCATTGCAAGGCTCGCTGAACTTAAACTCCTAAAAGTTATACATCCCTCAATCTGCT
>JAUCGE010000267.1 GCA_030377965.1 Desulfobacterales bacterium HSG16 | reverse complement strand
TCTGTCCTAAAGTTTCTCTGCAAGCAGATGGTTTAAGAATATTATGATGCAAATTTTTAAGGTTTTTATTGCGGCATTTCATGAAAAACAAGAGCTTGGTTGAAAATCTGGTTTGAATATAATAAGTATGCCAGAGAATAATAAAATCTGGAATGAAAATTTCAGAAAACAATGAATTTTTTAGCACATCCCGATTTGGTGAGTGAAAGAAGGGAAAATTTGAATAAAGATGTGTGATTAAAAGAATATCGAACAGCAATGGTGTATGGGCAGGCCGTCATAAGCTGATTCAGTTCTTTTCTCTTGAATAAATCCAGATGAAAATGTTATTTGTCAGTATGTAAATATGGCAGATGTGTGGCCATTCATAATCAAGGAAGATGTGAAGTAAATCATTTTTATTTTTTGGGGAGGCTATAAAATATGGATGTCACAAAATATTGCCCTGAGAAAATCGTTACTGCAGAAGAAGCGGTTTCCAGGATAAAAGGCGGCTCCCGTGTCTTTATCGGCACAGGGTGCGGGGAGCCACAGCATCTGATTCGGGCGATGGTCAATGACAGGAGTTTGCAGGATATTATGATTTATCAAATGCTCTCTTCGACCCTTGTCAATTACGTTGATGACGAATCATTTTTACGAAGATTCTCTTTAAAGCTGTTTTTTATTTCCAAGGCCATGCGAAAGGCCGCTTTCGAAGGGAAAATCGATTATATTCCCACATATCTATCTCAGATTCCAAGACTTTTCGAAAATGGAAGGATCGGTCTTGATGTGGCTCTTATCCAGGTTTCTCCACCGGATCGATTTGGCTATTGCAGCCTTGGCGTGTCGGTCGATATCACCCGTTCGGGTATGAGAAACGCTGATATGGTAATCGCTCAGATCAATTCGAAAATGCCGAAAACCTGGGGAGACAGCTTCGTTCATGTGGATGAAATCGACCATATGATTCTTCACGAAGAACCTCTTGTCGAAGTTATGACGGAATTTGACACAAGAGCCAATGAGGTGACAAGAAGAATCGGGATGTATGTGGCCCAGCTTGTGGAAGACGGGGCAACTATTCAGGTGGGTTTTGGTTACCTGCCGAATATTATCCTGCAATATCTCGATAAAAAAAAGGATCTTGGAGTTCATACACAACTCGTTACTGACGGCCTGCTTCCCCTGCTGGAAAAAAAGGTTATCACCAACAAGAAAAAAACTTTGATTCCCGGAAGAGTGGTGGCCTCTTTGTGTATGGGTTCCGAGCGGATATATCGATATGTGGATAACAATCCTGTTTTTTATTTCCGATCCTCGGAATATGTCAATGATCCTGCGGTGATAGCCAGAAACGACAACCTGATTTCCATCAGTTCTGCCCTTGAAGTGGATTTGACAGGACAAGTTTGTTCAGATTCGATGGGCAATCATTTTTACAGCGGCATAGGAGATCAGGTGGATTACCTGCGGGGATCTGCCATGTCCAAGGGCGGTTTTTCGATCATTGCTCTTCCTTCCACAGCGCAGAACGGACAGATATCCAGGATTGTACCAGTCATGAGCGAAGGTGCAGGAGTTGCAACCACTCGCGGGGATGTGAGATTTGTCGTGACGGAATATGGTATAGCGGAACTTGCGGGAAAGAGTATTTATCAGCGGGTGATGGAACTTGCTCAGATCGCTCATCCAAAGTTTCGGGAGGAACTGATTGAGCAGGCAAAAAAACGGAGATATATTTTTTCCGACCAGCTGCCACCGTCAAAAGATGATCTTATCTTTCTGGAAGGATATAAAACCAGTCTTGTTTTGAAAAATAAAAAATCAATAGAATTCAGACCATTGTTTCCATCTGACGAGTTTGCGTACAGAAATTTTTTCTATTCATTGCGAGAAGAAACCATCTATTACAGATTTTTTTACAAGATGAGGCTCTTTTCCCATGAAGTGGTTCAAAAACAATGGGCTTCCGTGGATTATCGGAAAAATATGTCGATTATCGGTCTTACTCAGTATCGAGGACACAAGGAAATCATGGCTATCGGTTCTTATGCCCAGGCAGATGATGACCTTGCTGAAGTGGCTTTTGTGGTGCGGGAAGATTTCCAGAAACTGGGGATTGCCTCCTATCTGCTCAAAGTTTTGGAGGGTATTGCAAAAGAAAACAAATACAAGGGATTCTGTGCAACTGTATTGAGGGAAAATGCAGGCATGGTACATGTGTTCAAAAAAAGGTATCCTGGTGCAAAAATAATATCCGGTGGTACTGAATTTGAAATCCTTATGAAGTTTGATAAAGAAAAAAAGTCTGATGGATGAAATAAAAATCGGTTCAAAAAAATGGATGGATCTGATCATAACGGGAGCTGAAAAACTCCATCTTTGCGTAAACCGTGAAATGGCGGGCATGTTTGCCGAACATGCAGATGAACTGGCGCTCTGGAATAGAAAAACCAATTTAACAGCTATCGTGAATCCAGCGGATGTGGCTGTAAAGCATTTTATCGATTCTGTCGCTGCCGCTCCCTTTATTCCCCCTGATTCCTTTGTACTTGACATTGGCTCGGGGGCAGGATTTCCGGCAATTCCTCTGAAGGTGGTTCTGCCCTCAATAAAGGTGCTGATGATTGATGCTTCCCGAAAAAAGATCAGTTTTTTAAAGCAGGTGATTTATCGACTCAAGCTTGACCGAATCGAGGCCCTTCATATCCGAGCCGAAAATCTGGCATGTAAAAATCAGACAAACCGAAAAAACTTAAATTATGAAAATGCCTTTGATGTAATAATCTGCCGGGCCTTTTCAAATCTTGACTCTTTTATTGATATGGCTCTGCCGCTGGTTTCCGAAAAAGGAAAAATCATTGCTTTGAAAGGAAAATTTGCCGGACACAAAATCGACAACTTGAAAAAGCGGCTCACTGAAAAAGGGAAGAAGGATATAAACGTTAAGATTCATCAATTCGAGCTGCCATTTGTTCATGCTGATAGAACTGTCATCAGTATCTGTTTGGGGGGGCATTGATTATTTTTTTACAGATATATTCAAAACGATGATGGGCTGCATGAGTCGATCCATTGATTTTCGAACTCTTCCATATCGATATCGCTGACTTGTTCAAGGGCTTGTTCAAAAGTTTTTCCTTGCCCCATTTCAGTGAGAAGATCCTGGAACTGATACAATGTAAGCAAGTCATCAAAAAGAAAAGCTGTTGCTGAAAGGGCCAGACTGTAAGAATCAAAGGCTTTTTCTGCATTCTTTGATATCTTGCCCGGCAGACCTGCCAGCCTTATTCCATCTTGACTGGCAACCAGTTCCATAGAGCGGGACATTTTTTTAGCGTTCACAACTTCGTCTTTGGAAAAATACTGAGCAAGACCTTCATTCAGCCACCAGGGGCATCTGTTCTGCATGAGATGAAATATCACAGCATGTACATACTCATGAATCAGCACGGTTTTGAGTCGGTCGAGATCATAGCCGGATACAGGGATCTTGATCTGTCCTTCGAAAACCCCGCCTGACCAGGCAGGTGACTGTGTGATATCAAAAAATTTTTCTTTTGTCAGAAGCATTACAGATATCTGTCTGTCCGGCCTGGCATCGAATTCATAGTCGATTGCAAAATAAGCATCCATCAGGATATCAATTACCATATTCCTGAGTTCAGGATTCCTGTCACCGTCAAAGCTTACACTGAAAATATAGTTTGATTCATTTTCAAGCAGCAGATCTGCATCAATCTGCTTCTGAAGCCGGACAAGATATTTTTGAGCCAGTCGGCTTGAAGGATCAATACCGGATGCGAGTTCCATGTGTTCCAGAGCCAGCTCAGGTTCGCTGGTGAGATAATAAATTCTGGCCAGTGAAAAGTGAGCATCAAAATGATCCGGCTTGATGGAAAGAGCGTTTTCAAAAGCTCTTTTCGAGCTTTCATAATCAGACCTGTTAAAAAGGCTGTTTCCCAGCCATATATATAAGGATGGGTTCTGCTCGTTTGTCTCAATCGCTTTTTCAAACCATTCGATTGCCTCCCCATACATATTTTTTTTATAAGCCCTGACACCCCTCTTATATAAGGATACAGATTTTCGGCTGTTTTCAAAAGATTCTGTGTTTTCGGCATTGACTGATCTGGCATTCCAGGGGGCTGTAAGAAAAATAATGCCTGAAAGCAATATGGATATTTTGAATATCGATTTGATATCATACATCAAGTACACCATCTTGAAACAGCCTGTCCATGAGGTATCCAAAAATTTCCGGATTCATATCATCAATGCAGGTTTCAATCACCCATATTTTTTCATCCGAGC
>JAUCGE010000266.1 GCA_030377965.1 Desulfobacterales bacterium HSG16 | reverse complement strand
CCTGAAACAAAGCAAAATCCGTAAAGAACAGCCAGGCTGTCTTTTTTATGAAAATCATCATGAATATTCAAAAAATCTTTGCTCATTTCAATGACATGAATGTATTTAATGGAATTATACTCATGAATTAGGTAAAATTTTTCATATAAAGGTAAATGGGCTTTACATTGGTATTTTAATGATAATTTATTGTATATTGATAAACGTTTTTTCAAAGGAGAAAAGCATATGTACTCAAAAACAGTTATGGATCATTTCAGGAATCCAAGAAACGTCGGCGTTATTGAAAAGGCTGATGGCATAGGCGAAGTCGGAAATCCCATCTGTGGAGATATGATGACCATTTACCTCGATATTGAGGATAATATAATCAAAGATATAAAATTTCAGACTTTTGGATGCGGTTCGGCCATCGCTGTTTCCAGCATGCTTTCAGAAATTGCCAGGGGTAAAACTCTGGAAGAGGCTAAAAAAATCACCAACAAAGATGTGGCAGACGCTCTGGAAGGACTGCCCCAGAACAAACTGCACTGTTCCAATCTGGGGGCAGATGCCCTCCAGATGGCGATCAAGGATTATGAAAATCGGAAATCCGGTGTTGCCCCGATCATACCCTCCATGAAAGATATACATGATCATGGAAGTAAAGATGGTCAATGTTATTGTCCTTACTGCGATATTGAAATCGAAAGAGACACCACATTCTGCGATGCCTGTAATTCAAGTCTTGAGGAAGATCATTAAGATACATAGCAATGGCATACAACAAAAAATAAAGGATTTTCACCATGGAAACCATAAATTTTGACCATATTTCGGCCAATCCGCTGCTGCCGGAAGTCAAGGCAGCCATGATTGAGGCCATAGAAAGTGACTACGGCAACCCGTCCAGTCACCATAAAAAAGGAGACCAGGCTGCAAAAGCTCTTGATGTCGCGAGGCAATCGGTTGCAGCTCTTCTGAATTGCACAAACCCAAAGGAAATAGTCTTCACTTCAGGAGGTACGGAATCCATCAATCATGCCATAAAAGGCGTGGCTATGGCAAATGCCTCCAAGGGTAAGCACATCATTACATCCAATATTGAACATAATTCCGTGATCAAGAGCCTGCGAAGGCTCAAAGGACAGGGCTACAAAGTTACATCTGTTTCTGTTGATTCCTACGGACGTGTCAATCCAGATGAAATCAAAAATGCGATAACGGATGAAACCATCCTGGTATCGATCATGCATAGCAACAATGAGATCGGCACAATTCAGCCAATAGCTCAGATTGCTGAGATCACCCGCGCTAAAAAAATAATCCTGCACACAGACGCAGTAGATTCAGTGGGAATCATTCCAATGGACGTACAGGCTCTGGGCGCGGATATAGTCAGTTTTGCATCCAATTCTTTTTACGGCCCTACAGGTGTGGGCGGATTGTATATAAGCCGGGGAACGAGGATTTTTCCGATTCTGGACGGCGGAGCGCAGGAAGGCAACAAGCGGGCAGGCGCTGAAAACATGATCGGTATAATCGGCATGGGAGTTGCTGCACAGATAGCAGCAGAAAAGATGGATGAAAGAACTGCTCATTTCAAGCTGCTCAAGGATAAACTGCTTCGAGAATTGCCTGATTATATAGACGAATACAATTTCAATGGCCATATGGAAGAGTCTTTACCCAACCTTCTGAGCGTATCCATCAAATATATAGAAGGTGAAAGCGTGGTATTGATGCTGGATGATGAAAACGTGGCTGCATCCACCCGCTCTGCCTGCGCTAGCGGATCTTTAAGATCCTCCCATGTGCTGCAATCCATTGGTGTGGATTATGCGGATGCTCAGGGAACCCTGCTGGTAAGCTTCGGTATAGACAATACAGAAGATGAGATCCCGAAATTTCTGGAAGCATTGAAGCGCACTGTCAAAACGCTTAGAGACATCTCTCCTTTATGCAGAACAAGCAATTGATTTAAAATGTTTTTTCCGGCCTGAATTTTTCCAGGCATGCAAATCAAGTCCGTCAAATCAAGTCCGTGAATGTCGAAAAAACATAAAAAATCCCTCGTGATCGAATAACGATCACGAGGGATTTTTAATTTTTTATACATGTTTGATTTTTAATTTTTAAAGAGATCAATCATCCTTTGGCTTGTCAAAATGGGATTTAGCCTTTAAAAATCCATCTTTGAGAGCTTCCCACGAATTGTCAGCACCATCTTTCAAATCTATCCAGGCATCTCCGCTGGAATCCTGAATTTCCTTGATTTTTACCATAAGATCATCCTGTTTGACTTTCAATTCCTCAATCTGCTTCTCGTATTTTTTCTTCAGCCCGGCTTCCGCATGCTGGGCTTTGGCTTCAAGCTTGCTTCGCTCAATGTTCCATTTATAATTCCAGTCATCATACTGGTCTTTCAATTTTTTAAGAAATTCCTTGCGATCAGACATATGCCCTCCTTGATTCAGTTATTCGGCATCAGATGCAGCCATTTGTCTGATTTCAGGTTCATCCCCTATAGTATCCGCAGTATCCTGAAGGCTTTTATCATCTTCATATTCATCACTGGCATAAATCTCTGTTGATGCTTCTTCTTCATTATCGTCTGCCAGCTCATCATTGCTCTGTTCCGGATCATATTTCTGATGAACACTGCAATAATCGGAACCGGCTACGGAAACCTTTTTACATGGTCTGCCACTTTTGGTCAAAGCCAGGCAGGGAGCGCTGTTTTCAGGTTCCTGAATAATATCTTCACCATAGCATTCACATGCATCCTGCTCTCTTTGCTGATTTCCTTCCTCATATCTGTCGTTGATGACCAGAGGGCCTTCGAAGACTTTGCCTGATTTGACCAGGTCGAGGAGATTATTGAAATCATCCTCGAATCCTTCCAGAATTTTTTCCGGATCAGGAACGAGTCCGTCATCTGTGGCAAGTCCGACTGTAACTGTGTCATTATAGCTTAAAATGCTGATTCCAAGTCCGACTCGGCCTGATCTCGGAACCCAGAACATCATGTTTTTCACTTCTTCACCACAGAAGTAAAGAGGTTGTTTCGGGCCGGGAACATTTGTCAGTACGGCAGTGGATTTGTTTGCAAAAATATGTGCAGCACGTTTTGCCAGTTTGGACGGAGACATTCCAAGGGCATTGAGAATGGAAAAGGCCACAAAAGCGTCAGGCGAATTTTTCAGTTTGTCCATACGGCGCTTGACTTCCCTGAGCCTCACTATAGGGTCTTCTATATGAACGGGCAGGGCCAGCCAGACCAGGCTGAATTTATTACCCAGTTCGAGTTCTGTTCCGGGTTTACGAATGTTTACAGGTACTGTGACCTGAAGATCGAGTTCATTAATTTTATCGTTTCTTGTTTTCAGGTAACGACGCAAAGCCCCGGTAACTGTGGCTATCAGAACATCGTTTAAAGTAGCTTCTACAACCCGGCCTACAGTCTTGACGCTGCCAAGTTCAATGGGATCTGTCCATGCTACTGATTTTCTAATACCGAGAGTTCCCTTGAAACTATTTTTGGGATGAGAAGGGAGCAGGGATATTCGGGTTATGACGTTTGCTACATCGGCTGCAACGCCAGTAGCTGTTCTCGCCATCTCAAGAAGATGTACCGGGTTGGATATGGAATCAGTGACTTCCTGACCGACTCTTTTTCTAATTGTTTTAGCAGTTTCAAGCACTCCCTTGACATTTTTTGCCACCTTTGTAAAGGGCAGTACTGATCGCAGGGAAAAAGGTCTGTTACTTGCTACTCGTTTTTCAACCGTCGGTATCGGAGCATTCTTATCCTTATCCGTCAGTGACAGCAGCACCTGGATCAAGGCTATTCCGTCTGCAATACAGTGGTGCAGCCTGCCGAAAAATACGCATCCACCCTTATAATTTTCGATAAGATGAAAATGCCACAAAGGTTTGCTCTCATCCAGAGGCATGGCCATAAGATCAGCAACCATATGCTGAAGATCTTTTTTCTCACCGGTTCCAGGCAATGCTATCCGATGGAGGTGAGAACGGATATCGAAATGTTCATCTATCTCCCAATCAGGAACGCCCACCCCTGATATGGGCCTTACCACTTTTTTTCTAAAGCGGGAATATCTGGCCAGAAGCCTGGCTTCTATGGTGGTTACAAGGCGTTCGTAATCAAGCACTTTATCAAATTCCATGAAAGCGGAGATCATCATCAAATTGGTAGGATCATCCATACAAAGCCAGAAATTGTCAACGTTGGTCATCTGTTCGGTCATAATTACCTTTTTAAACTCCTCAAAAATTATTTAAACTGTTTGCATTATTTTGTCAGCATTAAAAACG
>JAUCGE010000265.1 GCA_030377965.1 Desulfobacterales bacterium HSG16 | reverse complement strand
CCTGGCGTATTCCGTCAACTTCATAGACCGGATTGTCCCATGTAGTGGGGCGGCAGGTTTCAACAGCGCCTCCCGTATCGCAGGATATGTCAATTATAACTGCACTCGATTTGAGCTTTACGAGCATATCACGGGAGATAAGATGATCATCTCGTTCTTTAGGCCAGAGTACGCAGTTTATGATCATATCCGCATCCGAGAGAAAATCTGGCAGGGCATCTATATGAGCCACTTTCAGATCATGTCGGAACCAGTCCATGACTGCCGCTTTTCTTGCCCCCTCATTGATGTCGAGTCCAACGACACGGACACCTAATGATAGAAGGGTGCGGAGCGCTCCGCGTCCTACATTGCCCAGGCCGATCACTACGGCCAGTGAAGAATCCTGATCAAAATGCCCCATGAAATGTCTTCCGGTTCCGCCATATGGAGCCAGTGAAAGGCGAACTCCTTCCAGCGCACCAATTTCGCCGGCCAGCGCACAGTTGGGAGATCCGTAAGGATGAGTGTTTTCCGCAGAAATTGCGGTCAAGCCGACTTCTAAAAACCGGTCGAGCTGTTCCCGGTTCAGAGCTGCGTGAATGTTGGTGAAAATAATATGATCAGATCGCAGGTAGGCATACTCTTCCGGCAGGATCTCCTTGACTTTGACTATGGCTGTTGCATAGTCGAATACTTCCTTGCCCGAACGGGCGATGCTTGCTCCGGCATCACGATACTCCTGGTCTTTTACCCCGGAGAGGCGACCTGCAGCAGTTTCAACCATCACCATATGGCCTGCATCCGAAAGGGCTTTTACATGTCGGGGCATAAGTGCTACCCGTCCTTCTCCTGGTTTGATTTCCCTGGGAATTCCGATATTCATTTTTTTATTCCTTTTCAAGCAATAGGTTTGGAGCCGGTTTACTCATCAAATCCGTGGGATAAAATCTGGCCCAGAAAGAGTCCGGCCCGGTCGGTTTCTGGGTGATGAAAAAAGGTTTCTGGATCATTTTCTTCCACGATCTCACCCCCGTCCATAAAAATGATCCGATCTGCCACAGTACGGGCAAACCCCATTTCATGCGTGACACATATCATGGTCATTCCCGATTCTGCAAGATCAACCATAACATCTAAAACTTCCTTGATCATTTCTGGATCAAGTGCGGATGTAGGTTCGTCGAACAGCATGATTTTAGGACTCATACACAGGCATCTGGCAATAGCCACTCTCTGCTGCTGACCTCCGGATATCTGGGACGGGTATTTATCTGCAAGATCAGGAATTTTCACTCGCTCAAGGTAATGCTGTGCAAGCTCTGTGGCTTCTGCAAGAGGGACTTTCTTTATCCATATTGGGGACATTGTACAGTTTTCCAATACAGTCAGATGGGGAAACAGATTGAAATTCTGGAACAGCATTCCCACTTCCCGCCTGACATGATCGATATTTTTCAGATTGTCGATCAGTTCGATGCCATCAACCGTAATTTTTCCTTTCTGATGAGTTTCAAGACGGTTTATGCAGCGGATCAAGGTTGATTTTCCTGATCCCGAAGGACCGCAGATCACTACTCTTTCTCCTTTTTTTACAGTCAGGTTGATTTCCTTTAATACGTGAAATTCTCCGAACCATTTGTTGAGTTCGGATATTATTATGATCGGTTCAGATGTTATCTGTTCCGGGGCAGTTGTGTCCGGCATTGGATTTATCCTTTCAAAATCAATATTATCTCCGGTCAAAATCAATATTATCTCCGGTTCACCCGGAATCGTTTTTCCAGGCTCATGCTGTAACGGGACATGCTGAAACAGAAAACCCAGTAAGTCAGGGCAGCGAACACATATGCCTCCTTGGGAAAACCGAGCCAGTCAGTATCAGCGAGTGCTGTTTTTACGATACCGAGCATGTCCATAAGACCGATAACCGCAACGAGAGTGGTGTCTTTAAATAGGCCGAGAAAGGTATTGACGATTCCCGGAATCACAAGCCGCAGTGCCTGGGGCAAAATGATAAGCCCCATCATTTTCCAGTATCCCCAGCCCAGGGCCTGTGCTGCTTCATATTGTCCTTTGGGGATCGCTGCAAGCCCGCCCCGTACCACTTCTGCCATATAAGCAGCATAAAACAGAGCAACTCCGATAAGTGCCCTGAGCAGTTTGTTGAAATGTGTACCTTCTGGCAACAGCAGAGGGAGCATGACTGATGCCATGAACAGCACGGATATCAAGGGGACACCTCGAATCAGTTCGATAAAGCAGACGCACAGAGTTTTTGTGACTGGCATGGAAGACCGGCGGCCCAGTGCCAGAAGAATTCCTATGGGCAGAGATGCTGCAATGCCGATTCCTGCTATGACCAGGGTAAGAAACATCCCGCCCCACTGGTGGGTATCTACATATGGAAGTCCGAAAATACCGCCTGTAAAGAGAAACCAGGCGATCACCGGATAAATGGTGAACAGAAATATCCAGTTCCAGCCCCTGACAGGAATCTGTCGGGCCAGTGGAGTGAAGGACAGCAGAAGAGGAGCGGACAGAAACATGGCTGCAGTCAAGCCGGGAAACGGTCCGAAAAAAACAGTGCATACTATAGCGCCTGCAATCAAATAGACAATACGTCTCAAATTTTTTTCGAGCAGTCCTGTTGTCAATATGGGCAGAGCTCCCAGAGCCAGCAGGCAGAGAGCAAAATTTACCCGCCATCTCTCTGGATCAGGGTAAAATCCGTACATGAACATGCCCAGCCGGACTTTGATAAAGACCCAGCACGCCCCGTTTTTTTCTCCTTCAAGCAGATAATCACAGGCTGATCGATTATCCCCCAGCCATGCTGCATTAATCACAGCCCATTGGATAAATGGAGGTACGGTCAGCCATATGATTGTAATGCCGATAAGGGTGAAAAAGGTGTTTCCGGCAGATGAAAAGAGGTTTTTACGGAGCCATCCAGACAGACCGAAATCTCTGACCGGCGGGGGCAGATCTGGACGAGGCTTCCATTCTTTTAGAGGATTTTTTCCTATGATTTTTTCCGTCATTATCAAGCCCCCATTATGGATGTTTTACGGTTATACCAGTTCATGATAAACGATATGGACAGGCTCGTGGTCAGGTAAACCAGCATGGTAACCGCTATGATCTCCACTGCCTGGCCGGTCTGGTTCAAGGTTGTTCCTGCAAAGACATGGACAATGTCAGGATATCCTATTACGACAGCCAGGGAGGAGTTTTTTACGAGAGTCAGGTGCTGGCTGGTCAGAGGTGGTATGATCACCCGCATGGCCTGGGGAATGATGAAAAGCCGTAAAGTTGCACCTGGCCTGTGTCCGAGTGCGAATGCAGCTTCCCATTGTCCATTGTCCACAGCCATTATACCTGCCCGGACATTTTCACCGATAAATGCAGCCGTATAAAGAGAAAGGGCCAGGCAGAGGGCGATAAATTCCGGCAGCATGGTTGCTCCTCCGCGAAAATTAAAGCCATGTAACACCGGAATTTCCCAGATAATTGGAAAATCGGCCAATGCCAGGGCTATAAAAGGCAGGCCGATCAACAGTCCGAAGGATGTCCAGTATGCTGGAAATCGTTTTCCGGTTTTCTTCTGATGCTTTCCAGCCCATAGGATGAGAATAATTGAAACAACAATGGCTGTGCCCAGAGCAATCGGTGCTGCAATTATGCCCGGTTTCCATATTGGGGACGGCATTATCAGCCCTCGGTTGCACAGATAGAAAGTATCCATGAAATTCATGGCATTCCGGGGGCGGGGCAGAGGATTTAAAATTGCGATATACCAGAACAGGATTTGCAGCAGCAAAGGAACGTTTCGCACAATTTCGATATATACGGCAGCCATCCGGGATATGAGCCAGTTGGGAGAAAGTCGCGCAACTCCTATGAGAAATCCGAGAATGGTTGAAACAAGAATGCCAATTCCCGAAACGAGCAGGGTATTGAGCAGTCCCACCAGAAAAGCCCGGCCATAGGTGGATGCACGGGAATAGGAAATCAGTTTCAGGCTGATATCAAATCCAGCGGTTTCCTCCAAAAACCCGAACCCGGTGGTAATACCGGCTTTACTCAGGTTTTCGGAGGTGTTGTAAGCAGCCATACCAAGCAGAGTAAGCAGGATCACAACAACACATCCCTGGATGAACCAAGCCCTGAATTTTGGATTATAGATTAATTTTGACATGTTGTTTTCTCTCTCCCCAAAATCTACGAAAAAAAACGCTCGTATAATTTTACATCAATATTATACAAAAAAGCATTTACGGAAGTGATAACATTTTCCAGATCATTTTCTGATATTGCAATCAGATTATTATCAAAATCCATACCATTCCTGTGAATAATATG
>JAUCGE010000264.1 GCA_030377965.1 Desulfobacterales bacterium HSG16 | reverse complement strand
ATGCTTTTATGATATTAGAATCTAATGATGATAAACAAAAACAAGAGTCCCCAATTTCTCATATTTCCATTAATAGCTATAGAAGGTATTTGGATATTATACATGGAATGGGAAAAACAAGTGTCGCATTAGATGAAATTTATTGTAAATTGTTCGATGGAGAGGATGATTTAAATAGCCATGAACTCCATAGGATTGTTAAGAATTTCTCAGATTACTCTATAGATTTCAAGATAGCTCAACATCCAAAAGTGAAGGCTCGGACATTAAAATTAATTCTCATAAAAAATGGAGCATTGGAAAATGCCTGGGAGTTGGAAAATGTCTGGAAAAGAAATCCGTATGGCTTCTTGAGAGACTGGGAATGGGACTATAAAAGCAGCTGCTTAAACTGGTTAAACCGGTTGAATCGGATGAGAGCGAAATTAAACAGTGTAAATTATTTCTTTGACGAATTAGTTGCCCAATACAGTAATCTCATGAAAATCACCTCCCATAACAATCAGTCTAAAACTTTGACTTATATTTGTATAAGAAAATATTTGTTCATATCAAGAAGGATATCGACAAAACTATTCAACAATTTGACAAAAAATGACCAAAACAACAATTATTTCAATTTAATTCTTGTTGCATTGGAAAATCCTTTTTTAAATACGAAAGATTTTTATCTTTATCAGCACGCAACGAATCAGCAATTGTTAAAATCCATCGTTTCAAATCCTAAGACACCGACGAAAGTCTTAAATAATGTGATCAAGAATTTAAATAAGAGCGATTTGCATTTGGTTAAGAACCATAAAAATTCAACTGATTTCACGAGAGAAATGGTTGATAAAAGAATCTCTCAAGGTACAATATGAAATGAAAAAGGACTGAAAAGGGGACAGGCAAATTATACCTAAACAGGCATATACCCACATTCCCCAAAATCGATTCAGGAAGATCAGTCAGGGATTCCGGCTTTGAATTTGCGACTATTTTTTTATAGTCCTGAAATCATAGATGTTAATCGTATACAAATAGCATTAGGCGCTTCGTCTTGCACCATAGCGCTTTTTGAAAAATTAAAAGGGTGCGGCTCTTTTGGAACGACACCCAGTTTCAGAAATTTCAGGAGGTTACGTGATAATAACGCAAGTGATTGCGCCAAAATATCGGAGTATCCCCACGGTGTCTATCCTAACGCTGCATTTTGGCAATTTTTAGCATTTTTCAGCATTTTCCAAAATGACACAAATCGACAACCTGCTGTTATTTGGTCGTTTCTCCAAATTGCACAACGTCGTTCCAAAAGAGCCGCACCCTAAAGAAAAAGGAGATATTCGTTAGAATAAAATCGGAAAGATAGTAGATTGAAAAAAATATGACATAGCCAAGGAATATGAAAAGGGTGCAGGCAAGTCCACAGCCGAGAACGGAAGGTTGTTAAACCGGTAAATTCGTCGTTCGCCAGAAAGGTATTGACATGAAGATCCTCATTGCAACGATTGGTACACAAGGTGATGTTCAACCCTATATCGCATTGGGCCAGGCATTGATGGAATCCGGCAATGAAGTGACAATTTGTACCTGTGTACACTTCGAGCCATTCGTTCGGAAATACGGTTTGGACTATGCCTACGTCAACAACGACTTCATCGATTTCATGCATACACCGGAGGGGAAGATCATCCTCGGTAGTGCGGGGAGCTTACGGGAGACCCTGGTAGCTGTAGCGCCTTTGATCTCAAAGTTCGGGTATTTCCAGGAGCGGCAGATGGCAGACATCTGGGCGGCGTGCAAGGAGTCAGATCCGGATCTTATTCTGTACCATATGAAGGCTATGGGTGCGCCGGACTTCGCTGAGAAACTCGGGGTGCCATGCATGCTGGCCTTCTGGCTCCCGCTCAATGTTCCGACAACCGAATTTCCCGCGATGGGGTTTCCCGATCTTCCATTAGGACCCGGGTATCGCTGGCTGACCTACCAGTTCATCAGAAGAATATTAATTATGACGACCGGGAGAGTCAGGAAGTGGCGCATACAGCACGGGCTGTCTCCACGCAGCCCCGGTCTCAGGATGCGGCTTCCGGATGGCCGCCCGATCCCGGCGCTGTATGGATTCAGCCGACATATAATCCCTCCTCCAAAAGATTGGGACGAAACTGCAACCGTGACAGGTTACTGGTTTCTCAACGAAGCAGAGCATTTACATCCTCCGGGAGCCCTGACCGACTTCCTGTCAAGTGGCGAACCCCCGATTTACTTCGGGTTTGGAAGTATCTTCGGACGTGATCCGGAGCTTGTCACGCAGATCATTCTGGAAGCGGTCCGGCGTACAGGAGTACGAGCGATTCTTGCCCGGGGCTGGGGTGGTCTTGAATCAACTCCTTTGGCACAATCGGAATCAGTCATGTTCATTGAAGCTGCACCGCATAGCTGGCTCTTCCCACAGGTCAGCGCCGTAGTGCATCATGGTGGATGCGGAACGACTTCTGCCGGGCTGCTGGCAGGGAAACCGAGCATTATCTGCCCGTTCTTCGGAGACCAGCCCTTCTGGGGGAGTCACATAGAGCGCCTCGGAGTCGGGCCGTCTCCGATACCACAGAAAAAGCTGACAGTCGAGCGTCTCTGTCATGCTATCGACGTTGTGATGAATGACTCGACCATGCGCCGGAACGCGGCTGCATTGGGCAAGCGTCTCCGAAAGGAAAACGGCACATCCAATGCGGTGGAATTTATCACTCGATGGATGAACAGCCAGTGATTACCCGGGCCGTAGACAAAATCGAATACAGTCTTCAAAAAAAGGGAGGTCTCTGTCAATGGACCTCCCGGAAAAATTGCGATTTTTATATTTAGCCCAAAGCCTGATCCAAATCTGCAATCAAATCTTCAACATCCTCGATCCCGGTTGAATACCGAATCAGGCCTTCGGGGATGCCCATGGCCTTTCGTTCTTCCTTCGTACATTCCACATGGCTTGTTGTGGCCGGCGGCCCGACAATGGTTTCCACCGCACCGAGATTGGCGGCACAGTGGGCCCAGTTCAGCCTGGAAAGGACCTTGGCCACTGCCTCAAACGTGTCCTCTTTCAGGTCAAAGCTGAGCATGCCGCCGAACCCCTTCATCTGCCGGACAGCAATTTTGTAGCCTTCGTGGGATTCAAGCCCCGGATAGAACACCTGATTGATTTTCGGATGCGCCTGAAGAAATCCGGCTATTTCAAGGGCATTCTGGTTCTGCCGTTCGATCCTGAGCGCCAGTGTTTTCATCCCCCTTAGAAGAAGATAGGCGGACATGGGATCCAGGGTTGCCCCGTTGATTTCACGGTAATGGTAGATTTTATCGATCAGTTCTCGGCTGCCGCAGGCCGCACCGCCCAGAGCATCTGCATGGCCGCCGAGGAATTTTGTAGCGGAGTGCAGAACAATATCCGCACCCAGGGCCAGGGGCTGCTGATTGATCGGGGTGGCAAAGGTGTTGTCCACCACCACGACAGCCCCATGCCGCTCCCCGGCTGCCGAAAGCCTCTCGATGTCAATAATTTTTATGGTGGGATTGGTTGGGGTCTCGAGGTATAAGAGGTCACACCCTTTTGCCACTTCCGCCTCGATGGCATCATGGTCGGTGGTGTTGCAGAGCGTCACATCCACGTTGATCCGAGGCAGAAATTCGGTAAAAATTCTATTGGTACCACCATAGGTATCCTTAACGGAAACAACTCTCTGTCCTGGTTTGAGCAGTGCAAACAGGGTGCTGCTGATAATGCCCATGCCGGTTGATGCACTGGTGGCTGCCTGGGCTTCCTCCAGCTGGCAAATTTTATTTTCAAAAACCTCTACGGTCGGATTGGTGTTCCGGCTGTAGATATGCCCTTTTTCATGTCCCAGGGCCACCTTCTGCCAGTATTCTGCATCCGGGTATCCAAAAGAGACACTGTGAACCACCGGCACCTGGGTGGCATGCTGCATCAGGTATTCCTGCTCTCCGGACCAGATACATTGGGTGGACTGTTTTATTCGATGTTTGTTTTCCATGTTCATCTCCTTTAAAATATTAAAATAATTACAACAGGGGAAGGGAACGATCTGTTTTAAGTTCAGACAGAACCAGGCTGGTGATGATCTGTGAAATCCCCGGCACAGTGGACAGGCGGTTTCTCAAAAAACGTTCAAGATCTCTCCGGCTTCGGAACACAGCTTTGATCAGGTAATCCCATTCCCCGGTCAGATAGTAGCACTCCAAAACTTCCGGGAAAGCAGTCACCGTGCTTTCAAACCGCTCAATCTCGTTTTCTGCATGGTCGTGCAGTCGTGTCTGGAAAAAACACATCAGTTCATACCCAAGTCTGTCGTACTCCAGTTCGGCGGTGCAG
>JAUCGE010000263.1 GCA_030377965.1 Desulfobacterales bacterium HSG16 | reverse complement strand
CGAATCCCGGCTCCTGCACCCGAACTCCACATTGATGCCATAGGCTCGGAAGAATGGTTTTTGCAGACTTCTCCGGAATTATGTATGAAAAGACTGCTGGCTGCAGGTTATCAGCGTATTTTTCAGATTTGCAGATGTTTCAGAAAAAATGAAAGAGGCAATAAACATCTTGAAGAATTCACCATGCTGGAATGGTATTGTGCAAACAGCGATTACATGGACATGATGAATAACTGCGAAGCTCTGGTCGTTTTTGCGGCAGAAGAAACAGGCCATTACGATTCTTTTTCATATCAGGGGCAGAAAATTGACTTGAAAAAGCCATTTGACAGACTGACCGTGGCCGAAGCATTTGAAAAATACGCTTCCATAGATATGAGTACAGCTCTTAAACTCGACAAATTCGACGAATGTATGGGCCTTGAAATCGAACCATGTCTCGGCAGACAAAAACCTTTGTTTTTATATGATTATCCGGCCCAGTGCAATGCTCTGGCAAGGCTGAGTCCAGACAACCCGATGGTTGCAGAACGCTTTGAACTGTATATAGCGGGAATCGAACTTTGTAATGCCTTCAGCGAACTGACCGATCCGCAGGAACAAAAATCCCGATTTGAGGAAGAAGAAAAAAACCGCAGATCTCTGGGAAAACCCCCTTACCCTTTTCCGAAAAAATTTATCCAGGACTTAGCTTATATGCCGCCAGCTTCAGGAAACGCTCTGGGTATCGACAGACTATCTATGCTTTTTGCTGACACTGAAGCAATAGATGATATAGTAACTTTTACGTATGAATCGCTATAACAAAGAGCATCACAGATAGAAGCGGCAATGATAACTGTTCACGGACATTTACCACCTGAAAATCGGACAAAGCCAAGAACTTAAAATCAACAACTTACATTGATTTACATAGGAGAATACAGTGTTTACCCATGCCATTGTCAGAAAACCGGGAAAAAATTTTGCTATGGGACTGACATCTCATAAAAAAAAGGCTCCAAATTATGAACGGGTCGTAAAACAGCATAAAAACTATATAAGAGAACTTGAGTCAGTGGGATTCGAATTGACTATATTAGAACCTCTCGAAGATTTTCCGGACGCATGGTTTGTGGAAGATACGGCAGTGGTGACACCGGAAATTGCTGTGATAACCAACCCGGGGGCTGCATCAAGAAACGGTGAAAAAGAAAGTATTGCAACAGCTCTTGCTGATTTCAGAGAAATCGTTCATTTAAAGACACCGGGAACTCTTGACGGTGGGGATGTCCTGATGGTCGGAACTCATTTTTTCATAGGCATTTCCCAGAGAACTAACAGAGAAGGAGCTGCACAGCTAGGACATATCCTTGAAGGATACGGCTATACCTGGGCAATGGTTCCTGTTGTCAACGGGCTTCACTTCAAATCAAACGTAAATTATCTTGGACGTGATACATTGTTGATGACCGAAGATTATACAGATCTTCAAGAACTCAGGGGATATAAAAAAATCATAGCACCTCCTGAAGAATCAGCAGCCTGCAATATTCTCCCGGTCAACGACCGTCTGATGATTCCCAGCGGTTTTCCCCTGACCCGGAAAAAGATTGAGTCCTTGAAAATAGAAATCATTGAACTTGATATGAGCGAGGCCCAGAAAATGGATGGGGGCCTCACATGTCTTTCGCTCCGATTTTGAAAAATGCAGATATTTTGAAATGCGGATAAATTTGCAGATTATCGATTTCTGGATCGACGGAAATGACTCCTCGGGGGCAATTTTTCTTCACTCCAGATGTTGTATCGCTCCATGTAGTCTTCAGAGACTTTATGGTGGTCCAACTCCAGATATTTGGCATAAGTCACTATAAAACCTTTTATATAGACCCTGGGTGGAAGAGGTTCATAATCTTCATTTTCCATGCATTCAAGAGTCCTTGCCTGAATCTTGGAAGCATAGGCTATTTCCTTTAAGCTTATTCCTTTTCTTTTTCTGATCCTGCGAAGAACATCGCCAGAATATGGTTTGTTCCCGTTTTGATCCAGCAGTTTATCCTTATCAATATCAATTGATTTATTTTCATAATCAGGAGAATCTTCTTTATCGATTCCGATTTCTTTGCCCAAGTTTGTTTCCCCTTCTGTCTTTTTCAAATCTTCAAGAATACCGGCTTGCCCGTCTTCAGCGAACAGACCAGCCAGGCGCTGATAGGCTTCATCAATCTGCTCTATTATCTTTCTATTATCTTCTTCGAAATTGGGCGTTGTAGCAATTTCTGCAGCGTATGTCTGCTTAACCTTTGAATAAGCCTCATTCACATCTGCAAAAGAGGCATCATGAGGAAGCTCGAAGATAGAAAAATATTTTTTGTACTCGTCTCTGTCCATATCAATTCCTTAAAATCATCAACCAGAGAATCATTCATCATGAAAAATATTGCTGCTGCCAGCAAAAAATCCATGCAATATATTTACTTTGCCTTATATAAATGCCATGTGCAAAAAAAAACATCAATGATTTTTTCAGTATTTTCGTGAAAAGCTATAAATGACGGGGAAAAAAAGAGACTATAGAAAGAGAAAAAAACTGGTATGAATCCGGAAACGGGATAAATTCAGCATAAGACAATAGCCCATTTCCGGCAAAACAAATTCCTTATCTTGTAATATCTATATGAAGTTCATCTGATATCTGTGCAAACCCATCATCCAGATCATCCATAGATATATCATTGGGAACTTCGGCATTGACTTCCATGTAATACATGGCAGATCCGCTTTCCGGGGAAAAGCTTACCTTTGATCTGAGATTGGCAATGTTCACACCTTTTTCTGACATAAAATTGCTGATTTTATATACAATACCAACCTGATCCATACCCTCGATATGAAAAGTCTGTTCAGTATAATTTTCAGCAGATTTTCCTTTTGGATCACTAACCGGCCGGACGAACGCAGAAACCCCTTTTTCCATTTCCAGCCGACGGCATTCTTTTGACAACTTATCCATAAGGTTTTCCTGCCCCTGATCGGACAAAAGGAGAATAATGGTAAATTCATCAGCCAGCCGGGTCATGGTCGAATCTTCGAGATTGCACCCGTTTTCAAATAGCACTCGTGCCACATCAGCCACAATACCGGGCCTGTCTTTTCCGAATGCTGTCAAAATAAACTTGTCTCCCATGAATTACCTCCGTTTTATTTTATTATTTCGCGAATATACTGTATACTGACCTCAATACCCGCATTTCAAGTTTTCTTATCAAAAACCGATATTATTAATTTTCCCGGCCATATTTCAAGCCTTATTGTCAAAATTGTCAAAACCGGCTTCATACAATTCCCCAGCATGGTATGAACTTCGAACAAAAGGCCCGCTTGCAACCTGTAAAAACCCCATCTTCTGAGCCTCATCCTTCCATTGGTCGAATTCTTCCGGGGTGACAAACCGTTTCACATCAAGATGGTTCTTTGAAGGCTGCAGGTACTGCCCTATGGTGATGAACCTGCAATTAACCTTAAAAAGATCCTTCAAGGTTTCACGAATCTCATCGGATTTTTCCCCGAGTCCGAGCATTATGCCTGACTTTGTGGGAATGTCTGGCGCAATTTCAGAAACTTTTCTCAACAATTCCAAAGATCTGTCATATAAAGCCTGGGGCCTGACCTCTGGATAAAGACGCAGGACAGTCTCGATATTGTGATTTAATACATCAGGCCGAGCATCAATCACAGTTTTAAGTGCGTCAGAATCTCCATTAAAATCAGGTATCAGCACTTCTACCATTGCATCGGGTATTTCTTTCCGAATTTCCTTTATCGTTCTGGCAAAACAGGACGCGCCTCCATCGGAAAGGTCATCACGGGTAACAGACGTGACAACCACATAACGTAACCCCATTGCCCGAACCGCTTCGGCTACTCTTTTTGGTTCATCAGGATCAGGCAGATCTACAGGATCACCTTCAATGGAGCAGAATCGGCAATTTCTTGTGCAAAGCGATCCCATGATCAGAAAGGTAGCTGTTTTTTTCGAAAAACACTCAAACTGGTTTGGGCATTTGGCTTCCTGGCAGACCGTATGTAAATGTCCTTTCTTAATAAATCCTCTGACCTTTTCATATTCTGGCCTTTCAGGCAGCCGTCTCATAAGCCAGCGGGGTTTTCGCATTTGGTTTGCCTGTGCTGCTGTTCCCTGTTCCATCTTTATACCGCCTCCTTTTGAGCCTGCCTGACAATACTGTCAATTACGGAAAATTCTGTATCGACAAGTTTTATATTGAAAATATCTTCGATATTACCCTTTGAAATCTCTTTTGCCTCATCCAGATCAATCAATTTCTGCGCCTGTTCTTTCATGGAAGTAACACCAATATCTTTCAAA
>JAUCGE010000262.1 GCA_030377965.1 Desulfobacterales bacterium HSG16 | reverse complement strand
GCCATTCTAAGACGGTTTGTCAGCGTTGAGACTATCTTCTGCATGAAGGATGGGAGTTTATTCATGTTCTGGTTCAAAACATTTTTCGTCAGAACGGATACGAGGGTTTTATCTATGGCTTTGACATTTGCTGATCGCTTTTCCTTTGTTATAAGAGCCATCTCCCCGACAATATCGCCTTGCTTCAAGGTTCCAAAGACAATTTTGTCGGTATTGGTCTTTGTGAAAACTTCGACCTGACCGTCCATTATCATGTATGCTTCTTCACCTGTTTCGCCTTCATTTATGAGCATTTCGCCAGGGACAAATTCCTTTTGTTCCTGATAAGACCATTTTCCAGAAATTATATCGTCTATATCTCTGGACAATTCATCCACGGTGTTATACCGGTTTTTTCTATCTGGTTCCATTGCCTTCATGATAATCTCAGATATTTCTTCGGGGACTGCTTTGTCGGAATTTCTTTTTCTCGGATGGATGAGATTTCTGTTTTCAGCTTTGTGAAGTACCTCATAAATATCTTTACCAAAATAGGGGGCGCGAAGTGTGAACATATGGTAAAGAGTCGCTCCCATGAGGAAAACATCCGTGTGTTTGCCAATGTGGTCTGGACTGCCCAGAACCTGTTCTGGAGCCATATATGGAGGAGAGCCTTTGATCATTCCCTTGTTGCCTTTTGACAAATCATTGATTTCAACAAAAATTGCACGTTGTATGGGATCAGGCTCCTGTTCGGGTTGTCCGATATAACTGGCAAGCCCCCAGTCCATTAAAAGGACTTCGCCGTATTCTCCTACCATTATATTATGCGGTTTTATGTCCTGATGAAGGATATTTTTCGAATGGGCGAAAGAAAGGGCATCGCAGACCTTTCTGAAAATATTCAAAAGCATGTAAGTTGTATATTTTTCTAAATACGCCTGATTATTACGGTCTACTTCGTTCAAAACATCAATTAAAGCCTTGCCTTGAGCAAGTTTCATGGAAAAAAACATACCTGCTTCATTTAAAAGACCGAGTTCATGAACCGGGATGATATTTGGATGTTCGAGCAGGCCGGTTATCCTGGCTTCTCTCATAAAATCGTTCAATGCTGTTTCATCGTTTCTGAACTTGGGCAGAATTACTTTCAATGCCGAGACCCGCTGCATATCTTTATCTAGTACTTTGAAGATAGCGCCCATTCCGCCTTCAATCAGTTTGTTTTCGAAATTATATTTATTGGGGCATATATATGTTGTATTTACAATTTTTTTGAAATAGTTTTTTTCAGGCTTTGTCATGGCAAATGACCTGGACAGGGGAACAGGAGTCCTCCCGGACAGGATATTTAAGTCTGTTTTTGGCAGCACAAGCGTATCTTCAAGAGTTCTGTTCTGTATTTCAGGCTTTGATTCCAGTCCACGCCTTGAAAGCATGATAGTCTCGTCAAAGGTCTGGTTACCATCTGGTTCGCTCATGATATAATATTCTCCAAATTCGCTCCTGATGTCAATGTTAAAAAAGCCGGGCGATTGTTTAATGGTCACGGAAAGCTTTCCGTGACCCTAAGTATGATATTATGATATAATGCATTGGCGATTCAAGGCAAATTTTTTAACATCAGAAAGGGCATGCCCCATGATTACAGATTTTACAACAAAACTTTCAAAAGAAACGAAAAAACCAGGCGTGTATCTGATGAAAGATGCAGATGAGAAAGTGATTTATGTTGGAAAGGCAAAAAATCTCAGAAAACGGCTGGCTTCGTATTTCAAAAATGCTGAAAGGCTTGACAGGAAAACCCGGATTCTTGTCACAAACATTGCATCATTTGAAACAATCGTTACCGGCAGCGAACATGAAGCCCTTATGCTGGAATCGAATCTGATCAAGCGTTATCGGCCAAAATTCAACGTGATATTGAAAGATGACAAGCGTTATCCGTGGCTCAAACTCGATATTACCCATCAATGGCCCAATCTTTATATAGTACGCAGGATAGAAAAAGACGGTGCGCTTTATTTTGGGCCTTACACATCGCCCTCTGCTGTACACAAGACATTGAAGGTGATACGTAAAACCTATCAGTTAAGAAAGTGCAGCAGTCGAAATTTCATAGGGCGGACGCGCCCTTGTCTCAATTTTCAGATATGTGCATGTCGCGGACCCTGCTGCCGGGAGGTGGACAAAAAGCATTATGATATAATGGTAAAAGAAATAATCCTGTTTTTAAAGGGAAGAACTTCGGCTCTTGTCAAAAAAATCAGGGCGCAGATGATGGAAGCTGCGAAAGAAGAGGATTTCGAACTGGCAGCATCTTTGAGAGACAAAATGTTTGCCCTTGAAAAAACCCTTGAAAAACAATCTGTGGTAAGTTCCGATTTCATCGACAGGGATGTGATAGGTGTAGCCGAATCTCATAATTTTTCAGTCATTATCCTTTTAAGCATACGTGCAGGATATCTTACGGGAAGCCGTCATTTTACCTTTGCCCAGACCATAGCTTCAGGTTCCGAACTTGTTGAAACCTTTATACGCCAGTATTATGGGCATTATGACAGCGATAAAAATATCGAAAACAAAATCGCTCGATTTATTCCCAAAGAAATTATCGTTCCTGCGATTATTGAGGATGCGGCCCTTCATGAAGAAAGATTGAGCATTGTAAAAGGGCGGAAGGTGAAAATTCTTCATCCTGTGAGAGGTGAAAAAGTGCGTATTCTGGAAATGGCAGGGAAAAACGCGAAAAACCGGCTTGATGATCTTACGGACGAGAACGCAGCAGTTCTTGATCTGCTTGGCAGACTTAAGCAGCGTCTTAATATGGATCAGATGCCAGAACGGATAGAATGTTTCGATAATTCAAATATTTCAGGTACAAATCCAGTTGCCGGGATGGTGGTTTTTGAAAACGGTGTGCCTGCAAAATCAGAGTATCGTAAATACAGGATAAAAACCGTAATCGGGCCTGACGATTACGCTTCCATGTTTGAAGTGTTGAAAAGAAGATTTGCAAATAAAAAATCTTTTCCCGATCTCTTGATGGTCGATGGCGGCAGAGGGCAGTTGAACATGGCTCTTGCTGTGATGAAGGAATTGAAAATCGAGGATGTTTTCTCTGTCGTGGGAATCGCTAAAAAAGATGAGAAAAAAGGAGAGCCTGATGATAAGATTTATATGCCGGGAAGAATCAATCCGGTAAACTTTGGCAAAGACAAAGATGCCTTGTTTTTTTTGATGAGAATACGGGATGAGTCTCACAGGTTTGCCATCACATTTCATCGGCAGACAAGAGGGCGGCAGGCTGTCCGTTCGATACTCGACGAGATACCTGGTATCGGGAAAAAACGTAAAAAAATGCTCATCCGTCATTTTGGATCGATAAAAAAAATCCGGGCAGCCGCTCAAGAAGAATTGAGCAGGCTGCCCGGTATCGGAACAGAACTTGCGGAAACTATAAAAACTACGCTGGACAGGGAAAAACCGACTGGTAGCCTACCGATAAAAAACCCGGATAGTAAACCAGGCGGTAAGCCGGGTTAAAAATTAACCCAGTCTTTTCAAAATTCCCTTGAGATCTTCAACAGACGCTGCTGATTTATCAAGAGCTGCTTTTTCTTCGTCTGTCAGTTTGATCTCGATGATTTCTTCCACACCTTTAGCCCCGATTTTCACGGGTACGCCGATGAAAAGATCGTTATAGCCGTATTCACCTTCAAGCAGGACTGCACAGGGAAGAACTTTTTTCTTGTCCTTCAAAATAGATTCTGCCATTTCGACAGCAGCGGATGCAGGTGCATAATAAGCTGACCCGGTTTTCAAAAGCCCTACGATTTCTGCGCCACCGTTGGCGGTTCTCTCGACTAAGGCATCAATTCTTTCTTTTGACATCAGTTCAGTGATGGGAATACCAGCTACTGTGGAATAACGGGGCAGCGGTACCATTGTATCACCGTGTCCGCCCAGAACAAAGGCGTGGGTATTTTCGACGGAAACATCAAGTTCCATAGAGATGAATGTCCTGAATCGAGCAGAATCAAGTACTCCGGCCATGCCGAGAACGCGTTCTTTTGGGAAGCCGCTGGCTTCAAAGGCTACATGGCACATAGCATCTAAAGGATTGCTGACGATTATGATAACACAGTCAGGGGAATATTTTGCCACTTCCTTTGTGACATTTTTCATGATCCCGGCATTGGTGCTTATGAGATCGTCACGGCTCATACCCGGTTTTCTTGGAATGCCTGCTGTGATGATTACAACATCTGACCCTTTTGAGGCTTCATATCCGTTTGATCCAGTTATGTGAGCATCATGTTTTTCTATGGGAGCGGCTTCCATGAGATCCAGGGATTTCCCCTGGGGAATCCCTTCGACAATATCAATCAATA
>JAUCGE010000042.1 GCA_030377965.1 Desulfobacterales bacterium HSG16 | reverse complement strand
CTCATCTGGCTTTTTCGACCATATCCATGAGGAGCTGAAGAAACGACAATGTTCATTTTAGGCCATTTAATAGGCGCTATGGCGCATGTACTCAATATCATACTGACCCTATACATGTATATCATTATTGCCCGCGCCATACTGTCCTGGGTCAGTCCTGATCCTTACAATCCGATAGTGAGATTTATCAACAACGTGACAGATCCGTTGCTGCATCAGATTCAAAAACGGCTTCCCTTAGTTCACGGTGGCATAGATTTTTCTCCTATTATCGTATTGCTGGTGATTATCTTCCTGCAACAGTTTTTAATAGCGAGCCTTATCGGGCTGTCACAAAGATTACTCTAAACACAACTTAACAACTGGAGATAGAACATGGCAAAGATCGATGCATTTTTCAAACTGATGAACGAACAGGGTGCATCAGACCTCCACCTGGTTTCAGGCCAGCCTCCTGCTCTGCGTTTACGAGGTGAAATCGAACGGATCAAATACAAAGTCCTGGAAAATGACGAACTCAAGGCCATGCTTTATGAAATAGCGCCTGAGGACAAAGTAAAGGTGTTTGAAGAAACCGGTGATGTCGATTTTGGATATGAAATTCCGGGGCTTGCCCGGTATCGTGCCAATTTTTTCATGCAGAAATACGGATGTGCGGCGGTTTTCAGAGAAATTCCCAGCACCATTTTAACTGCCGAACAATTAGGGCTGCCACCGGTTCTGGCTAAACTTGCAAGTCTGCCCAGGGGCCTGGTTCTTGTCACAGGACCTACAGGAAGTGGAAAATCCACCACCCTTGCTGCAATCATTGATGTGGCCAATAAAACCAGAAAAGATCACATCCTGACAGTTGAAGATCCTATCGAATTCGTGCATGAAAGCCAGAATTGCATCATAAACCACAGGGAGGTCGGAACGCACACAAAAACGTTCACGGCAGCTCTTAAAGGCGCTCTGCGTGAAGATCCAGATATCATTCTCGTTGGTGAAATGCGAGACCTTGAAACCATTGCCCTTGCCATTGAGGCCGCATCCACCGGCCATCTTGTTTATGGTACTCTTCATACAAGTTCCGCTGCAAAAACCGTTGATCGTGTTATCGAGGTTTTTCCTTCTTCCGAACAGTCTCAGATTCGTTCCACTCTGTCTGATGGTATCCGTGCTGTTGTGGCACAGAACCTGTTCAAACGAATCGATAAAAAAGGGCGTTGCTGCGCCCAGGAAATTCTGATAGCCACACCAGCGATTCGGAACCTGATCCGTGAAAATAAAACCTATCAGATCAATTCAGCCATGCAGACAGGAAAAAAATACGGTATGCAGGTTCTGGATGACGCTATTATGGATCTTCTGGATAAAAAATGGATCAGCCCGGATGAAGCATATATGAAAGCCAATGAAAAAGCCCGGTTCAGACCGTTTTTGAAGACTCAGCCAACCGATTTCACGGATGCGTAATGCTTTTTTTGCAATAAATCGGAATAAAATTCATTATTTCGATCATGCTTGACAGGAGGGTGTGTCATGAGACAAAAGGAAATCGATTATATTCTGACCAGGATGCTCGATTCCCACAGCAATGTTTCCGATCTGAATCTTACGGCAGGCAGACCGTTTCAAGTGGAAAGTTCCGGGCAGCTCGTGCCTGTGGAACTTGAACCCCGTTTTTTGGAACTTACACCTTTTCAAACGGAACTGTTCGCTTTAAATCTGATAAAAAGGAATCGGCGTCTTACCGAAACCCTCATCCAGGAAGGCTCCTGCGATTCTGCATACTCGCTTCCGGGCAAATCCCGTTTCAGAGTCAATATTTTCTCCCAGCGAAGCAAATACTCCATTGTTCTGCGCCAGTTAGCTAACAAGATCCCCACCTTGAAGGATCTGAATCTGCCCAGCCCTTTCAAAATGATGGCCGAGGAAAAAAATGGGATAGTTTATGTCACCGGCTCTACAGGAAGCGGAAAATCAACTTCCCTGGCAGCCGTGCTGAATCATATAAACGAGAACCAGGCTGTCCATGTGGTGACTCTTGAAGATCCTGTGGAATATTCCCATCCACACAAGAAGGCAACATTCAATCAAAGGGAAATGGGAAATGATTTCGATGTCTTTTCAAGTGGACTCCGGGCTGCCCTTCGCCAGGCTCCCAAGGTGATTCTTATTGGTGAGATGCGTGATCGGGAAACAGTGGAGATCGGCCTTTCCGCTGCAGAAACCGGCCATCTGGTCATGAGTACTCTCCATACTGTGGATGCAGGTCAGAGCATCGACCGTATTCTCGGCATGTTCAGCATAGAAGAAGAAAAGCAGATCCGCATCCGTCTTGCAGGAACTGTCAGGTGGATTATCTGCCAGCGGCTTCTGCCCAAAGTTGGAGGAGGCAGAGTACCTGCTTTCGACATCCTGGGCAATAATTTAAGATCCAGAGACAGCATCTTAAATGGTGAAAGCGAGGGGAAAAGCTTTTATGAAATTCAAGCAGCGGGCAAGACATTCGGCATGACCACCTTTGACTCCCATATCACAGGATTGTATGAACAGGGATTGATCACTGAAAATACGGCTATGGCTTATTGCTCCAGAAAAGGCGTTGTCGGACGCGGTATAGATTCAATCAAATCATCCAGAGGTGAGGCCACTACGGAAATCACCGGCCTGGAATTAGATACAGGCGGAAAAAAGCGCCGTTAAACGTAAATTTTTTACACAAAATAACCCCGAAGAAATGCCCTGTGGATGAAGACAGCCAAAGGACACAATCGTGATACAGCCAGGAGATTGAATCAATGGATGTTTTTTGTGGTAAGTGCAAAGCCAAAATCAAAATTCCAGATGAAAAGCTCAAAAAAGTTCCAAAAGGACAGACCTTTTCCATAGCCTGTCCCAAGTGCAAACATAAAATATCCGTAAGCACAGCAGATGAAAGCAGCGCAAAAAAAAAGAAAACAAAAACCGAAGCAGGCAGCAGCGCAGTTGCTTCAAATGCAAGCGGTGAAGATCTGCTTCAGGAACTTGGATTCCTTGACGATGGAGTACAGACCGCTCTGGTCTGCGAACCCGATGATTCCATTAGATTCAAGTTAAAATCAATTCTGGACGGCCTTCAATATTTTGTAGTAGTTCCCCAGGCTCCCAGAGAAGCTTTAAAAATGATTCGTGGGCATCAGTTTGACCTCATAGTAATCAATGAACTCTTTGGTACGCATGATCCTGACATGAATCACATGCTCAAATATATCGAACAGCTCATGATGGATCTCCGCAGAGAGATTTTTGTGACCCTGCTGTCAAAAAGGTTTCGCTCTCTTGATAATATGATGGCTTTCAACAAAAGCGTCAACCTGATCATTAATCTGGAAGATCTGGACCAGTTAGAACGCTTGATAAAAAGAGGAATAGCCGACAACGACATGTTCTACAATGTATATAAGGATGTGTTGAAAAGGGCCCGGGGATATTGACGAGGGAGTTCACAACTGAAAATCAGGTATATTATTTTTTGAAAATTCTCTGTGTACATAGAAAAGATAAAGGACAAATTAAATGCCGGCATATACATGCGCTGATTACCGCGCTGAAATGATACTTGCAGGTCTTATGAAGCAGTTACAGAACAAGGATCTGAGTGAAGTAAGGCGTAATGAAATAATGAATGATATAAAAAAACTCAAGGAAAAAATGGGATTGGACTGAAAATGAAAATATTTAACCCGGAACCGGATCTGTACCTTATATCTTTGAGCCAGCAGATGCCTGGATTTGAAAATTTCATTACCGCATGGCTTTATAAAGGAGAAAAAACAATTCTCGTTGATCCGGGTCCGGCATCTACAATTCCGGATCTTTTTGACGCTCTTGACGAACTTGATGTAAAGACTGTTGATGTCGTACTCCTGACTCATATCCATATAGATCATGCTGGTGGACTCGGAGAATTTTCCGCCAAGTTTACCGATACACCGATAGTTTGCCACAGCAAAGGTATCCCGCACATAGCAGACCCCTCCCGCCTGTGGGAAGGAAGTTTAAAAATTCTTGGCAAAACAGCCGAAACTTACGGCCCGATTCAGCCGGTCGATCCGACGTTACTCATAGATGCCAGTTCTTTTTCAGATTTCGATATTACACCCTGCCCGACTCCCGGACATGCTCCCCACCACATCAGTTATCTATGTGGATCAATACTTTTTGCCGGTGAGGTATGTGGAGTCCGCATGGCTTTGGAAAAACCAGTCAAATGGCAGGGTAAAGATTTTTTTTCATATCTCCGGCCTGCCACACCTCCAAAATTTTTTCTTGAGACCAGCTTAAACAGCATTGACTATCTGTCAGATTTTCATCATGAAATATATTGCTTCGGCCATTTCGGCAGTGTCAGATACGGCAATGATATCCTTGCCGCTCACAGGGAGCAATTAAAGCAATGGGCAGATATCATAGAAAACGAGATGAAAAAAGGCGTGGATGAAAATTTTTCAGATCGCTGCATTGCAAAATTATTGAAAAAAGACCCGCTTTTAGCCGGTTTAGATCAGTTTTCGCCTGATATCAGAGCGAGAGAACGTCATTTTATGAATAACAGCATAAAAGGATTTAGGGGATATCTTTCCGCTGGATAATATGGATAGAGTCTTACTTCATCCAGCCTGTTTTTTACCAGGCTCTTCCTTATCCAGAAAAATCTGTATATCTTCTAAAACTATTTTCATAGCATCTTCAAAAGAGTCTGTCAGTCGGTCAAACTCCTTGACATGGTTCTGTCTGATTCCTGTTTCAAGATCAAGGGCAGCCTGTGAAAGCTTTTCTGCAGACAGATAACCTGCCACACTTTTCATAGTATGGCTCAATATTTTTGCGGCCTCCATGTCCTTGATTTTCAGGGCTGTTCGGATTTCATCTGCGGTATTGGCGTGTTTGTCAACAAACTCTTTTATTACTTTGATAAATATCGCCTTGTTACCTCTAAGGCTTTTCAGTGCCATATCCGTATCCAAGCCCTGTATTTTTTCTTTGAAATAACTGGCATTCAAGTTTCTTGCAATAACAGTGAACAGGTTGTTTACATCAATCGGCTTGATCACATAATCGTTCATACCGGCTGCAAAAAAAGTAGGGCGTTCGCTCTTCAGGGCATGTGCTGTAAGTGCAATGATTTTTACAGGAGATTTATTGTTTTCATTTTCCCATGCGCGAATTTTTTCTGCTGCCTCGCAGCCATCCATAATCGGCATTTCAATATCCATAAAAACGATATCATATTCATTGGCAGCAAATTTCTGCACACCGACAAGACCGTTTTCAGCAATATCGAGATGATGGGGTAAATTTTTAATGTAAAATTCAAACACTATCCGGTTTGCCCGGTTGTCTTCCACCAGAAGTATCCGCAAAGTCCGAGTATAAATTTTTTGTACGTCTGTTCCAGAAACAGGCGTTTTATCCTGTACAAATTTTCCGGGTTTCAGCTCAAAAATCGCTGTAAAGACAAACTCACTTCCTTGTTCCAGAACACTTTTTCCCCGGATTTTACCCCCCATTATATCAGTCAGCTTTTTGCATATGGTCAAACCCAGACCTGTTCCACCATATTTTCTGGTGGTGGAAATATCGGCCTGTGTAAAGCTTTTAAAAATATTATCGAGTTTGTCCTCATGAATTCCAATTCCAGTATCCTTGATCGAAAACTCAATCTCGATTTTTTCCCGGAACTTATCAGCCAGCAGAGGATTTTGGTTTTTGCATTTTATCAGAATATCTATTCCACCGGTATCCGTAAATTTAATGGCGTTTCCCGTTATATTAACCAGGATCTGTCTTAATCTGAAAGGATCTCCAAGCAGGTTGTCAGGCACATCATCTTCAATACGGTAATTCAGCCACAGCCCTTTTTCACGCCCCTTGTATTTCATCGATTCCACGATTTTTTCAATTTCATTGCTAAGGCTGAAATTGATTTTTTCAAGCTCAAGCTGCCCTGCTTCGATTTTCGAAAGATCAAGAAAATCATTTATTAAACCCAGAAGAGTCTGGCCTGAATTTCGCAAAAATTTCAAAAGGTTGAATTGTTCCGAATTTAAGGATGTGGATTCCAGCATGCTGATTAACCCGATTATGGCGTTGATAGGAGTACGTATTTCATGGCTCATGTTGGCCAGAAATTCATTTTTCGCAAGATTTGCCGCTTCAGCATTTTTCCTTCGTCTTTCTTCTTTTTCTCTTTTTTTCCTCTCCGTTATATTGCGCGCTGTTTCCACCACCAGTCTCGGTTGTCCGTCCTTGTGCCTGGCCGCAACGCTCGACACGCACCAGAATGCCATTTCTTCACCGTTTTTATCTTTGATCACTATCTCATGCTCATGTGTCCGGCCATCTGAAAAAGTTTTTTTCCCGATACATCCATCACAAGGGCTGTTTTTATCCAGGTATATCTCGTAGCATTTTTTCCCGACTATTTCCATGTCGAACAATTCTCTTGTCACCTTATTGGCCCATACTATATTCAAGTTTTGATCCATCATGCTTATACGGCCTGCCACGGAATCGAGAATTCCCGAAAGTTTCTCCCGGCTTTCTCTCAAAGCATCTTCTGCTTTTTTTCTGGCAGTGATATCCTTTGATATGGTGAGCATACATAACTCGCCATTAATTTCGATCACTTCTGAAGACATAAGCACTATACCGAATTCTCCTGACTTTTTTCTGAAATCGGTTTCGAAATTTCTAACTTTCCCATCATTGAGCAGTATCTGGACAAACCTGTTACGTTCTTCTTCACTCTTCCAGACGTTTAACTCAGTAGAAGTGTGGCCTATCAATTCTTTGCGGGAATATCCGGTGGCTTTTAAAAAGCTTTCATTGACATCTATATACCTGCCACTGGTCATTGAGCTGATAATAATGGAGGCAGGATTGCATCTGAATAATTTGCCGAATTTTTTTTCGGACACAAGAAGATCTGCTTCTTTTTTTCTGCTCTGCTCAAGCTCATTTTCCAGATACTTGATCCGCTTTACGGCTTCTTGATATTTGGATTCTAATTTCATGAGTATTTGTTTTCCCGCGCAAGCCGGGGTTGCGTTGGACTCTTGTCGAGCTTTCTGAATCACTGGAATTGCCCAATGACTCGACTCCTGCCAGATTACACAGTATTTTTTGAAGGCTATGATCTCACGTATCCAATTTTTTTTCTAATCAATACATACCATAATTTTGAAAAAAAAAAAGACTTTCATGCGGTTAATGCAAAAAAAATAATCACAGTCCTCTTTTGTAAACGACATACCGTTTGACAGGCTTCATGACACCGGATAGTGTACAGGAACAGACAGATTAAAAAAACATAAGGATATGGTAAGGGCCGTGGATGAAATAACTTCCACAACCTTGCTTGCCTTTGAATCTGTTTTCTGCGTTGCATCGATGGGTACAGACAATAAGTATTCACCCATCAATACGCCTTGAAAACAGCTCCAAATTCGGCGCAATTTTATGGAATTAATTTCATCCACGACCCTAAATATCGGAGGATAGGCTCAAATGAATCTGCGAATCGAAAAATTGAAAGAAAAAAGCTTCAAAGCAAGGCCCACTGTTTCCATTGAGCGGGCAATGATCGAAACAAAATTTTACAAAAAAAATCTCGGCAAATATTCGCTTCCTGTTCTCAGAGCTTCTTTTTTCAAAGAGCTTTGCAGAAAACAATTGATCTATATAGGCGAAGATGAACTGATTGTAGGAGAGCGGGGGCCCTGCCCTAAGGCAGTGCCAACATTTCCGGAGTTGACTTGTCACAGCGGGGATGACCTTCGTATCCTGAATGAACGAGCCATGACAGGTTACGATGTGTCCGTTGAAGATATTAAAATCTATGAAGAAAAAATTATTCCGTTCTGGGAAGGTAAAACCATGCGCGAAAGGGTTTTTTCTAATATCCCCGAAGACTGGAAAGCAGCTTATAATGCCGGTTTATTTACAGAATTCATGGAACAGCGCGCTCCTGGCCATACAACACTGGATAATAAAATATATAAAAAAGGTATGCTCGATTTCAAAGAAGATATAGCAGACCAGCTAAAAAAACTCGATTATCTTAATGACCCGTCTGCCACATCAAGAGCAGAACAATTGAAAGCTATGGATATAGCTTGTGATGCAATAATTATATTTGCCAGACGCCACGGGGACATGGCTTTTGACATGGCACAGAAACAAGAAGATGAAAAGCGCAAAGAAGAACTGCTCAAAATAGCAAAAATCTGCCGAAGAGTTCCTGCACATGCACCGCAGAATTTTTGGGAAGCCCTTCAGATGTACTGGTTCGTACACCTTGGAACCATTACCGAATTAAATGGCTGGGATGCCATGAATCCGGGACATCTCGATTGTCATCTGTGGCCTTTTTATCAAAAGGAATCAAAAGAAAAAACCCTTGACCGGGAAAAGGCCAAAGAACTTATATCATGTTTCTGGATCAAGGTGAACAATCATCCAGCACCTCCCAAGGTAGGTATTACAGCACTTGAAAGCGGAACATACAATGATTTTACAAATATCAATCTGGGCGGACTGACAAGAGAGGGCAGAGACGGTGTCAACGAAGTTTCCTATATCATTCTTGAAGTTATAGATGAACTACACCTGCTCCAGCCTGGTTCAAATGTTCAGATAAGCGAAAAAACTCCGAATCGTTTTTTAAAGGCAGCCTGCCATGTAATACGAAAAGGATACGGATATCCATCCGTATTCAATGCCGATGCTGTAATCATGGAACAGTTGAGAGCAGGCAAGACCATAGAAGATGCCAGGGAAGGAGGATGTTCCGGGTGCATAGAAACAGGTGCATTTGGAAAGGAAGCTTATATTTTGACCGGGTATCTCAATGTGCCAAAAATTCTGGAACTGGCTTTGAATAATGGCGTTGACCCTTTAACAGGAGTGCAGGTTGGACCTGAGACAGGTGATTTACGACAATCTCCTGTCAAAAAATTCGATGATATTTATACTATGTTCGTCTGCCAGCTTGAGCATGTCGTTGATATGAAAATAAAGGTCAATAACTATATCGAGCGAATGTATGCGGAATATGCACCCGCCCCCTTTCTATCTGTGGTTATAAACGACTGCATAAAAAAAGGTAAAGATTATTACGACGGCGGCCCGCGATATAATACCAACTATATCCAGTGCTGCGGTATAGGCACTGTCACAGACAGCCTTTCCGCTATCAAGAAACATGTTTTCGATGATAAAACCGTCGATTTGAACAGACTGCTTGATGCTCTTTTATCCGATTTCAAAGGTGAGGAAGCATTGAGGCTGCGTCTTTTGAACAAAACCCCATTTTTTGGTAACGACGATGACGCGGCAGATAATATTATGCAGCAGGTTTACAATTCACTTTTTGAGACCATAGATGAAAAACCCAATACTAAAGGCGGAGTATATCATCTGAATATGCTGTCCACCACATGCCATGTATATTTTGGCAAAAAACTCGGAACCTCAGCCAATGGTCGCATGGCTGGAAAACCTCTGTCAGACGGCACTTCGCCATCTCATGGAGCGGACAGAAACGGCCCGACGGCGGTTATCAAGTCCCTGGGCAAAATGGATCAGGTGAAATCAGGCGGGACATTGTTGAACCAGCGTTTTCTGCCCTCTGTGTTAAAAAAGGATTCTGACATCGATAAACTCGTGAGTCTGATTCGCTCCTATTTTAAACTGAACGGCCACCATATCCAGTTCAACGTGGTCGATTCCGACACATTGCGAAAAGCTCAGGCTGCACCTGATGAATACAGGGATCTTTTAGTACGTGTTGCAGGATACAGCGACTATTTCGTAGATCTGGACAAAGACCACCAGGAAGAGATCATAGAACGGACAGGCTATGAGAATTTTTAATCAATATTGTACATTTTTTCGATTGCAAAAATACCTCCGAGAGTTTGAAAATCTTGGAGGTTATGCAGAAATTTCATTTTTTTCAAATTCCTTGAATGCCTCGGATATACGGTCAAAAAGTTCTGTCTCATTTAAATCATTATTTTCGATGACTATTGCGTTCAGATATTTTTTTCCGATCCAGACGAGAAAATTTTCTATTCTTTCGGACCTAACAGCGTCTTCTGCCATATACAGGTCAAAATAATCAGCTTTTCCGCTCTCCAATCTTATGGCAATTCTTTTCTTCCTGACCGTATCATCAATATCGAGAATTATAGTCTTTGCGCCTATTCGTGCTATTGACTTGAGTGCATCGTCCATGTAGTCGGGAATTTTGATCTGGTCAATATTATCAAATTTATGGCCCAGATAAAAAGAGAGAATGCGAAGAGGAGTGTTGCTTATCACTATTGTTGTAAGGTCTGATTTACGAAAATTTTTCAGATCTTTTTTAATCAAAAATGCCATAAGCGGCATTACCATAAACTTCGTAAGGTTAAAGGTTGCAAGAAACATTTTTTCTTTTATAAGAGAGAACCAGCTTTTATCTTCGCTTGAAACCACATCCGAAGGCTCTTTTGAAAATCCGCCATCTCGTTTCTCGATTTCAAAGCCCGCTTTTTCGACAGTATCAGCTATGAAGTTTGCCACATAATTTTTGCCGGAAGCGTCGGTTCCAAGAATCAACAATATGTCCGGGGGCCTGAACTTTTCCAATTTTTTATTTTCGTAATTCATGCTGTTTTATATCCTGTCAGATTATGATCAGCAGGAGGTGGGCTGATGATATCCCAGCAAATCACCATCCAAAGACCAGATAAGAATTTCTCGGAGCGGATTTTGTTTACAGATTTTTTTCCATTCTTTGATAATTGTGAAATCACCGAATCCGATGCCTGAACTTCCGTTTTTTCCTCTCATGGCATAGTCCGGAAATTCTGACAGATATGTTCCTATCTCCTCAATGGTCGGAAATGCCGTCGGACTCCAGGGCGCAACACCATCAAACGCCCCCCGAACTTGCTCAATGAATTTTTTGGCGCATGTTCTGCGAATACGGCCATCACCACACTGTGCAATATGGTTGCCTGTTTCGATAATGGTAGCCATAGGTAAAAGCAACTGCCAATCCTGCCCGATTTTTTTTTCCAATTCATCAAGAATTTGTTGCTTTTGCTGATTTTTGCCTGGAATATCAAGAATATTTACAAATACTGACGTATCTATAAGGCAGATGCTCATTGCAGGCTGCTTTCTCTCAAAGATGCGATCCAGTTGAGAGCGTTTTGTTTTTTTATATCTGGTGTGGTCGGATTTTTAGCAAAGCGGTCAACCACTCCCTGAGTAACCAGTTGCCCCAAAGGCCCTCGGGCAGCAAGAGCTGGAAATTCAAGCATATCAGCCAGACGGATGAGGCGGCTGTCTCCGCATTCTGTATCACGATAACAAAAAACCACATCATTCAATGATTCGTCACGCAGAGAATCCATCAAGGCCGGATTATGCGTTGTCAACAGAAGGCGTAAATTGCGCAGACTCGCCTGCTTGTGCATTGATGATAATAAATCGGCTGCCCGGCTGGGATGAACCCCGTTGTCCACTTCTTCGATAACCACTATTGAACCTTCAGGAGCCGAGAGCAAGGCGGCAACAATGGCAAGAACTTTCAATGTACCGTCAGACAGCAATGTAACATCCCATGCCTTTTTCTGACCTCCGAAGCTTTCAACCAGTTCCAGCGTGACATCTTTCCTTCGCCCTTCATAAAAAGAAAGGGTCGTAATATCCTGCTCCGGCAGACTGCGGATAAAATCAAGAATGATTTCTTGATTTTCCTCTTTCTGCCAGAGGTTATATAGCACTCCAGACAGATTTTTCCCATCACCCCGCAGCGTTTTATCCGACATAAAACCGCTTTCGCGCATCAATGAGGGGATCGTATCTAAAAATAGAATATTGGCCATTGGTTTCTGAAACCGGCGAACAACTTTTGGAATCGTGTGTTGGGCTTTTTTATGCCCTTCTTTGAAGCGGGCCGCGCTTTCCAATTGAACGAATACAGCCATCTGATCAATACATGTGATTGTGGGCTTTTTCCCGCCTCTGGCAAAATTGTTATAAGTCACGATAACATCGTTTCTGACTCCTGGTGCTTTTTCGATAATACGTGCGATACGATATAATGGAAATTTTTCAAAAGACGAACTGATTGACTCATCAATGATATGAAGATCATCATCCCGGATTTCGAGTGTCATTTCAAGCGACTTCCATGACTCGTGATCAATCCTGCAGCCAAGCATAAATTTATGATTGCCGATATATCCCAGATCGTTGACCTGGCCGCGCATAATCTGCCTGGAATCTTGAATCTGATGCTTGATAGTTGAAAGACTCTGACCTTGAGCCAGCCAGGACAACAGGCGTAAGGCTTCCAGTGCATTACTTTTGCCTGAAGCGTTAGCCCCGATCAGCAGGGTCAGAGGTGAGAGCGGAAGGATTGCTTTCCGATAGCTTTTAAAATTTTTGAATATAATTTCCTGCAGCATCGTTTTTCCTTAAAAAGCACAAATCCGTTCTCCATTCGCACCGTTTGTTCCTGTCTTTTGGTACAGGAATCAATACCTGTGCAGAAGATTCTCTAATTTTTTGAGGTGCTTATTCTTATTCAACACGAAATTCCGCTCTCAGCAATTTCTTTACTCTTTGACCCTGACACGGAGGTGGAGTTGGAGACATGCAAAGTACGTTCCGGATATAAACCTGATATATCGGCATAAAAAGCCTTTATTTTCATCATGTCCGCATCGACATCTCCGGTTGGTGTGAAAAGAGGGCCAAATCCGCCGACCTTGCGTCCGTAGTCTAAAAATCCCAATGCAATGGGAACATTTGCCCCATTTGCTATATGATAAAATCCGGTCTTCCATTGCCTTACTTTTCTACGGGTTCCTGATGGCGGAACCAGCATGGACATGCTTTCACACTGGTTAAAAACTTCTATGGCCTCGCCAACAATGTCGTTTGATTTGCTTCGATCTATCGGAATCATGCCAAGCCATGCGAACATATAGCCAAAAGGCCATCGAAACAGTTCTTTCTTGCCCATCACATACATATTCATTTTGAAAGCAAAGGCAAACATCAGGGTAAAAGCGAAATCCCAGTTTGACGTGTGAGGGGCTGCAATCATTACATATTTTTTGACGTTCGGAGTATGTCCTTTGAGTTTCCATCCCATGAGTCTGAAGATCAACATGGTCAGCAATCGCAGAACATGCTTGAGTACAGGAGTCCTGAAAATAGTGCGGTATTTGACTTCCATTACTAATGATACCTTTCTTTTTTTTAATTAATACAATTGTTTCTTCAAAGCCTGGTTCGTTTCAAACTGCATCAATAAAGTGAAGCCACATTTTTATCCTGTGTAAAGATTTTTTATCCAAGGGTTATCACAAATCAGTCGCATACGCTTTCCTGTCAATGGTGTGCTGGAATTGTAAAACTTTTGTCAAAAATCATAAAAAACCTCAATGCCTCCCCGAACTTTTTTATACCATATAATATCTACACGAATATCTTCGTCCAGCATATTTTTTGATTGATAGGAAACTGGCTTGACCGATACCGGTCTTATTCCGATATAACCGTCGATCCCTCTTGATTCTTCTATCGGGGTTGCCAGCCTGTATTTTTTTTCTTTTTTTTTCGCTATTTTTTTTATGATGCTCTCTTGACAATGGAGTCCTGCCCAGGATTTGGCAAGCACCAGATCTGTAATCCATGTTTTTACCATCTCCCGGTCGATTTGAAGGATGGCTTTTTGAAGTTTTTGTACCATTGCAAATGTCTTGTCCGCAGCAGTGTCAATAGCGTTCGGATATCGATTGAGATACCATGATACCCAGGCATTATAGTCATCTCCGTTGAATTCGAAAACGAGTTCAGACATCTGCCCCACCGCTTTAGGGCGTGTACTCTGGGCGTTCTGATTGGCGATATTTATCAACTGAGTCGTATATTTGGGAAAAACAGGAGGATTTTCTTGAAAACTTTTTGAGATATCAGATATCCTGATTTTGAAACGAGCATATTTTGACAGATCTATTCCCTGCTTTGCCGAATCAAGGGAAAAAACATCCGAGCAGATTGGAACGAAAATTAGAAATGAGCAAAACCACAACATGATAAAATAAGATTTCGTTACAGATTTCATTTTCTATAAACCAGCCTTTCTCCAATTATGGATTGTTTGATTGCAGTAATATTTTTACTCATTGCGCTCAACTTTGACAAATCGTTGGACATTTGTTTAAGTTTTTCGTTTTCTGGGATATTGAATTCAGAAATTGTGGATTCAATGATTTCCTGAAATTCGGGTACAAGGTCTTTATAAAATATCAAAAGAGAGGTAAATTCTTGATGGATCAAGCCTTTTTCCGTATCTTCGAGCATCTTCGCACATTCAAAAGCTAAAATTTTTGCTGTATGTGCGATAGACTGGAGCCTGCCGAGCCTTTTGTGCAATTTTCTGGATGAAGATCCAGCAGGTGATTTTTCTCTGATCATTGATGCTATCATTGACGCAATCATTGAAAGCTGGCACTGAATTATACCGGCAACAGGGCCGGCAAGAAGCGCATCTTCGATTTCTCTGAAGGGTATCACCATTTCCCTGTAGGCTCTGTCCGGGGTTCCGAGAATATTTTTTGAAGACACAAGACAATCAGTAAGGGATATCCCACCATGAACAGAAGGACGTAAGAAGTTCAGTTCCAGAGAATGGCCTATTTTAAGGCCATTAATATTTTCATTCCTGGAAACGATAAAAGCACTGAAAAGTTTTTTTGGGGCAATCACAACATCCCTGTCAGTTTCAGGAGGTTCCATCCCAGTCTGGGCTATCACTATGAAAATGTCGGCTATCGGGCCGTTTGTCAGCAAAGTTTTCCGCCCATTGATAATAAAATCGTCATTCTGACGGACAGCCGACGTTTTCAGGTGTTTGGGATGGGAACCGGCATCGGGTTCGCTCACAGCAAAACTGGCTGTGATACGCCCGCTTGAAAGATCGTCAAGAAAATTTTTTTTCTGGCTGTCGTTTCCGAATTTAAAAATCAGGAAACGGGCGGTTATCTGGTGAATAAGCCATGACAGGACGATTCCCATGTTAGCACCGTATCGTGCCAGGGCATATCCAGCTGTGCATATGTCTGTGCAGTCGCTGCCTGTAGAAATGTCGATACTCTTAAAAGGTACTGGAAGTCCTGCTCCCATGAGTCCGTATTTTCCCATTTTCTGCCAGATATCAGTTGGAAAAGTATCAAGTCTGTGTAGATCATCCCTTGATTTTATATGGGTTTTTGCAAAATCGGCAACCGTTCGGATCAGTTCTTCGCGAGGATTTTTGAAAACCATATTTTTATAGCCTTTACTTTTTTATAAAGATTCAATTATGATAGACTGCAATAATTCATGACAGACTGTTTATTTCTGTCCTGTTTGCAGGTCGTAAAAAAATATTCCTGATGATAAAAAATTCAGATTAATAATTTATGATAAAGTAAGGAATAAATCAACCATGAAACAAATCGAGAATACAAAAGAAAAAAATCGGATCTGCGAAAATGAAATTAACATGCCTTTTGGACAAAAATCAAAAGATTCTGGCAGGGAGCAGGAAAAAATTCAGCAAGCAGACGAAAATTTTTTTTCAAGACTGAGACATGCTCTGGGGCCGCTGGTTCCCGGATTTTTTATCGATCTGGTCGATCTTATTACATTCGGGCCGACAGGACTTTTTTTAGGTCTTTTTTTAGGGGCAGGAGCAGGATATATGATTGTATCCAAGACAGATTTGACATTTAAACAGAAAATGGCCGGAGCAGCAATTGCCGGGACTTATTGCACAATGCCCTTTACCGGCTTTCTGCCTGTTGGAACTCTTATAGCAGCCTGGGCCAGGTTTCATGAAAAGCCTGATCATAAATAATCAGAGATATTCATGAACAAATAGTGAAAAGCTTGCTCTGTTTTGTTCACAAAGCAAGCTTCAAATTTTGCTGCAACTAAAAATCCGACAGGTCATCATCATCTAAGGGAATGATGTCTTCAGGCCGAACTTCTGATTTATTGGTATTTGCCGACGATCTCGGACGTATTCTGAACGCGCTGTTATCAAAGTCTTCCGGCTGGCCGAGCTGGGCAGAAGCATGGCTCAAAGGCTTGAAATCGGAGGGATGTGAAAGCCTCTGTGCGGAAGACTGGCCGCTGTGATCATGACCGCTGGTGGTGAACATATTCATTATGGTTTTCAGATCATCGGAACTTGCCGCATTCTGCTGAGTGCTTTTATCAATCTCCACTACAGTTTTGTTTATTTCTTCGATACCGTGAGCCTGTTCTCTTGATGCCGAGGAAATTTCAGCGATCAAATCACCGATTTTTGCGGAAGTTCTGGTAACTTCAAAAAAATTATCGTTGGTCCTGGAAACCAGGCCGGTTCCATCCTTTATATTTTTCACAGTGCTTTCGATCAATTCCGCTGTGTTTTTGGCAGCCTCCGTAGTTCTCATAGCCAGGTTACGGACTTCATCGGCCACAATGGAAAATCCGGCCCCGGCCTCTCCTGCCCGTGCTGCTTCAACTGCCGCGTTCAAGGCAAGCAGGTTGGTCTGAAAAGCGATCTCATCAATTGCTTTGATTATTTTTGAAGTTTCTTCGCTGGCCCTTGCAATTTCTTCCATTGAAGAGGTCAGTTCAACCATTGAGTTATTGGCCTTATCTACAGTCTGGCGGGACTCCTCCATCAAGGCATTGGCTTCGGAGGCATTGTCCGCGTTCTGCCGTGTCATGGATGCCATTTCTTCCAAAGACGAAGATGTTTCTTCCACCGCCGCTGCCTGCTGGGATGCCGATGATGCCAGATCACTTGAAATTCTTATAGATTCACCCACCGATTCTCCTATTTTTGATACCATTTCATTGAGAGATTGGGCAAGCATACCTATTTCATCATTTTGCGTGACATCAAGATGGCCTGTAAAATCACCTTTGGACATCTTCTGAGCCAGGGTCAGGGTACTTGAAAGAGGTCTGCTGATCAGGCGAACCGTCATCATCCCGGTCATTGCTAAACCAAAAAGACTGATAGCTAAAAAAATCCCGATCTCCATCAACAAAAGATTTTTACTACTATCATCCAATGATTCAAGCTTGTTTTTGATGTTTGAAATTACTGGTTTTGCAGCGGCATCAACAGACAGTTTATCTAATTCCAGGCGAATTGTCTGTGATACATCCCGATACTCTTTTTCATGCAAATATTCAAGGCATAAGGACCCGGCATAGCCACTGATGATAATCAGAACTAATATCCATATTTTTTTCGATATACTCATTGCCATTTTCACATCCTCCGTTGTTACTTGTTTTTTCTATATCACTATCGCACCGGCGTACCGATTGTGAAATGTTCTGTCCGATTTCCTGCGATCCAATTTGACAGCATCAGGAAGAAAATTCAATATATCCTGCGCTGTTATCCCATCTTCTCCTTTGCTTTTTGCTGCAAGGTCTCCTGCCAGTCCATGTATGAAGACTCCTTTATTAACTGCATCGGGAACAGAAAGACCAAGCCCGTACATGCCAGCGATTGATCCGGTAAGTACATCCCCCGAGCCTGCTGTGGCCATGCCTGAATTGCCGCTCATATTTATGAAGACACGTCCGTCAGGATATCCGATCAACGAATGCGCCCCTTTGAGTACTATGATTGAATTGAGTCTGGCGCAGGTTTTTTGAAGCAGATTGATTTTATCCGAATTTATTTGTGAGACAGGTGTATTTGTGATTCTTGCCATTTCACCCGGATGGGGAGTTAATATGGTTGGCGATTTCCTTGCCGATAGAATATCCAGATCATTGCTTACAGCGGTAATGCCATCACCATCAATCAGAATGGGTTTTTTGATTCCAGATACAAGGTTTCTGACCAGTTGACAGGTTTCATCTGCTAAAGAAAGACCTGGGCCGATTATCACCATATCTGCCTTTTCGGATAAATCGAGCAGATTTTTTTCATTATCAAGGGAAATGCTTTTTTGTGCTGTCTCTTTCTGGGGGGCGAACACGATCTCTGCTCCAGAAGATGCAATGAATGGAACCATCGACTCAGGCGCGGCCAGTCTTGCATATCCGCCTCCTGATTTCAAAAAGGAAAGAGCCGATAAAAGTGGGGCTCCAAAATATGTGGATGCGCCTGCAATCACAAGGGTTTCTTTAAAGGTTTTTTTGTGACCGGTTACATTTCTGTTCAAAACAGGCGCTGTGAGATTGATTGCAACTTCAAGATGATCAGCAGTATAAAGAGATCGAGGGAAGGATATATGAGTTACATAAAGCGCACCACAGTGAGAATATCCCGGATAAAGCAGATTTCCGATCTTGGGCAGGCCGAAAGTTACAGTGTAATCAGCGTTGACCGCACATCCCATAATCTGCCCGGTGTCTCCGTGAATACCGGAAGGGATGTCCGCACTCAGCACCGGTTTTCCGCTTTGATTGACAGCTTCGATAACATCTTTGTAAAGCCCTCCCACATCACGGGCCAGGCCGGTTCCAAATATTGCATCTACAATGGCATCTAAATGAACAAGTTCCTTTTTTACGGATTTTGCGTCTGTTACATCATAAATTTTAACAGGGAGTTTTGTGATAATATTGAGATTCAGTTTTGCAGCACCTTTGAATTTGTTTTTATCTCCCAGAATAAAGACTATGGGATAACCTCCGGCAGAGTGAATTTTTCTGGCAATGACAAAGCCGTCTCCCCCGTTATTACCAATTCCGCATATGACAGCAAACCTCCGATTTTCGATTTTATGCTTATCGGATAAAACCTTGAATGCAGCGTAACCGGCATTCTCCATCAGCAATTTTTCTTCTATACCAAAAGTTTCGACAGCCGTCCGGTCCATTTCCCTCATTTGTGATACACTGCTGATCTTCAAGCTCTAATTCCTTATGTTTTTTACATAGATAACGCTTTTTACAGCGTTTATCCAAACTTTTTCCATGCTGGACAAAACAATATTAACCAGAATTAATATTTAAAATAACAGCACAGTGCAAGGAAATTTATTTTCGATCTTGAAAAAGAATTGATCTGGCAGAAAAAAAAGAGGCAGGAAAGAGCTTTCCTGCCTGTCAAATTTGTTTAAAAACAAAAAAAACGATTATTTTTTTGAAGATGGTATGGGCTGAAAATTATTCCGGTTTCAGAATAATTCGAGCATCAACAATGCTGACTCCTTTTTCATGAACCAGAACCGGATTCAAATCCATCTCTTCGATTTCAGGATATGATTCGATCAGGTCAGAACACATTATAAGGAGTCGTTTCAAAGCCTTCTTATCCCTGGCCGGATTTCCTCTGACTCCGTTCAATACAGGAACAGATTTGATGTCTTCTATCATTTTCTTTGCGGAAGTGGGAGAAATGGGCAGTACTCGAAAAGAGACATCTTTTATTATTTCCACAAGTATGCCACCCAGCCCGCACATGATGACCGGGCCGAACTGATCGTCGATCTTGGTTCCGATAATCACTTCGACTCCTTCTTCTGCCATAGGAGAGACGATCACTCCCCGAATGTCAGCCTCAGGATCATAGATTCTGGCGTTTTCGATTATGGTATCATATGCTTCGCGAATCTGTTCTTCTGTCGAAAGGTTGAGTTTTACACCTTTGGCATCGCTTTTATGCAGAATGTCCGGTGATACGATCTTTAATGCAACCGGCTGGTTCAGTTTTTCAGCTATTTTCACGGCCTGATCAGCGGTTGTGGCAAGTTTGTCTTTTGAAACCGGCATGCCATGCAGTTTGAGCAGACATTTAGCTTCGTTTTCCAGAAGAGCGCACCTGCCTTCTTTCCGGACGTTTTCGATAATTTTCTTTCCCTTGTCTTTTGTCTTTGCCCCCCAGTTTAATACAAAATTTGTTTTTGCATGGTAGGATTTGAGATAATTTCCATACTGGGCCAGGGCACCCATGCATTTACTGGCTATATCAAGAGAATCGTAAACCGGGATATTGTAATAACGCAGCAGATGGAGGGAATGGGGTTTTTCTGAACTGAAAAGACTGTGAAGTACTATAGGTTTTTTCCTTTTTCTGACAAGTTTGCCCATTCTGTGAGCAGCATCTTCTTCCATCAAAGAAAGGCTTTCAGCAAAACGAATGCCGTAGCCCCCAAAAAGGCCGACGATCAAAAGACCGCCTACATTCGGATCTTTTAATATGATATCAGCACAATCGGCAAAAACGGTTGGATCAGCGTCTGTTCCTCCCGCAACATCCACAGGGTTGTTTACAGTAGCCGAAAATGGAAGGATTTTTTTCAGTTTTTCCTGAGTTTTTTCAGTAAGTTCAGGAAAGTTCACTCCAAGATCGCTTAAAAGATCGGCTGCTATCGTGGCATGGCCTCCACCGTCAGCCAGAATTGCTACATTGTTGTTTTTTATCGGCGGCAGGCTCGACAGGGTTTCCGCTATGGGAAAAAGGGAATCCGAACTTTCGGTAACAATTATTCCCGCTCTTTCAAATGCGCTTCTGGCCACTTCCGACATTCCAGCTAAAGCGCCTGTGTGAGAACCTGCTGCTTTTTTGCCCGTCAAAGATCTGCCACTTTTAAGCAGAACGATAGGCTTGTCCTTGGTTGTTTTGTATGCCTGCTGGAGAAACTTGCGGCCGTCACGCATGCCTTCGACATACATCAGAATCGTTTTTGTGTTAGGATCTTTATGGAAAAATTCGAGGTATTCATGGAATTTGATATCAGATTCGTTTCCTACCCCCACATAATATGAAAAACCTTTCAAACTCTTGATCTTGGCCTCGGTGATCAAGGTCAGGGCCATATTCCCGCTCTGGCTTAAAAGTGCTATATCTCCCTTGGGTACATCTCTTATTCCCACCAGATTCATGTTCTGGTTCATGTTCATCATGCCGGAAGTATTGGGTCCGATGATTCTTATGTTGTTTCTGTTTGCCACTTCGATCATCTCATCGGCTCTTTTTTTCCCTTCATGACCGATCTCGCCAAAACCGCCTGCAATGATTACAGCGCCGAAAACCCCTTTTGCAGCACAATCTTCAAGAACTCTGGTAATGGTGGAAGCAGGCGTGGTGATCAAAGCTATATCCACAGGTTCCGGGATTTCAGATACCTTTTTATAGCAGGTAAAGCCCATGATCTTTTTTTCTTTTGGATTGACCGGATAGATCGCTCCTTCATACTTTTCATCCAGAAGGGTTTTTATGGCCTGATACCCTCTTTTGGTTTCGTTTCTGGACGCGCCAACCACGGCAACGGATTCGGCATTTAAAATTTTTTCAACGTACATTTTTTACCCCTTTTTAATCCGATTGATTTTCTTACTGTGCAGTTTTCTTCCGGTCATTGAAAGTATTAAGAGACTGCTGTCTTTCTTTTGTGGAAACACAGGCAAGACAGGCTTCAACCTCAAATTCCATCAATGCAGCGAGGGAGCATTCACCTTTGGCCATATTCAACCCTTTTTTGATCATACGTATGGAAAATGCACTGTTTTGAACAATCTTTCCAGCCATTGTATTTGCTGTTTCCATTAACGCCTCAGCAGCTACTGCCTGGTTTACAAGGCCGATGCGTGCTGCCTCGGAGCCATCAATATTTTCCGCTGTAAAAAGCAGTTCCCGTGCCTTACCCGAACCAACCAGTTCCTGAACCAGGCGCATGGCACCGCCTGTCACCGATGATGTCACCCTGGCCTCTGGAGAGCCGATCAGTGCATTCTCTGCTGCAATCCGGATATCACAGGCAAGGGCCAGCTCATAACCAGATCCCAGGGCATAGCCGTTAATAGCAGCAATGGTCGGTTTTCCATAACCAATCAGCTTTCTTGATATCTCCTGAAGACCGACTAAATACTCCCTGTATTCTTCTATTGTCCTGGTTTTTGACTCTTTGAGATCAGCACCTGTGGAAAATGCCCGACCGCATCCTGTGATGATAAGAACCCGGATATCAGGATCGCATCCTGCCGCATCCAATGCTGAGTCAAGATCGAGCCACAACTGACGGTTCATGGCGTTTAACACCTCTGGCCTGTTCAGTTTTATAGTGGCTATGCCCTCGTCTTTTTCGTACACAATACACTCAAACTCCATTTTGTCCCCTGTTTTAATGGCGTTTTTAAAAATTTTGCAGAACTTTATAATGCCGTATCCATCTGTCCGTCCATAGCACAACAGCAAAGCCTGTGCCATATGCTCATCAAATGAACATACAAAATTGTCAAAACTTAAGAAACCTGCGTCCACGTTGATGTGTTTATCACTTTTGAAATAAAAAACCTGAATCTGGCCTGAATACAATCCGACATGAAAATTGATGATTTCATCAATTCAGATTTCAAATACATTGCGTTTTGATGAAAAAATCTGTAAAAAAATAGAGGTGATTTAGTGAAATGAACTATTCAGGTGGACAAACGGATAAAATTTGGAATGAATTTGATCATTTGATCAAAATTTGCTGATTTCCTCACATGGTTTTGTTCAGCAAAAAATTTAGAAGTTGTCGGAAAACAGGATAGATGATGTCAAGATTTTTTCATACAGGCTTTTGTTGCCTGTTCCTTTTGATTATATTGGTTATAAGCTTTTTTTTCAAAGCCTGCGGATATGAAAGCCAGGTTCCCACCCGGATTTCAGAGCAGACTGAAACCGTTATTACGACCAAAGTTATGAGCAAAATTATGACTAAAGTTATGACCAGGTTCGAAGGGTATGACATACCACAATTTCAGACGGCCAAAGCTCATCTCGATTATGCAGGCTCTTTAGTGTCAGATTCAAGGCATAAGGCGGCTGTCTTGAAACTTTTACTCTCCCGGTTTCCTGGATCAAGAAAGGAAACAGGCAAGGCTGCAATGGAACTTGCCTATCTTGGCCTGGGAGATGATTATCGGCTGGCAGGCAGAAAAGAATGTGAAAACGCTCTTGACGCATATGAAAAAATCATGACGATTTATTCCGATTTTCCCGGAATCTGCGCCAAAGCATGCTGGTATATGGGATGGATTTATACAGATCTTCTGAATGACCATGAACGAGGAATCAGGATGTATTTAAAGGTCAGGGAATTATATCCGAAACAAAACATAAAGGCAGTATCTCCTGTTCCCTGGCTGCCACTTGTGTCAGACGATGAAGGGGTAAAAAATCCTGTTGTTAACAGAAAAAAACCCTTTACCTGGGATAGCCTTGCCTTGCTCGAAATTGTAAAAAACAGCCGGAAGACAGACCAGAGGTTTTCAGCTTTAGCGCTTCTGAGGAAAGATTATCCGGAAAGCCTGCCCACGGGTTTCGCGCTTTTATCCCTGCTCGCTGATATGCCCGTAAATCAAAATTTACCTGTAAATCAAAACTTAAAAGGCGCGGCCCTTGCATATATCAAAATCAATAAAGCCAACATGCGGTTGAACAACGATATAACTTCGATCCTGTCAAACGCCAGACAACCCAAAGGATTTTAAAAGCCTGATGAATGAAAAAAGAAATGGGATAAACGCTTCAATAAGGCGATGGATAACATTTTCCCGCTCATTCCAGTTCAGGATTTTTTCAGCCCTGGTTATAGTGATTATAATTTTCATTCCTGCCGTAGGTTATATCTCTTATCTTACAGGAAGAAAAGCGGTGGAAGGACAGATCGAAAGACATGCGGTCAGCACTGCCTCCCACATTTCACGACAGATACAAGCCTTTCTTGCCCGCCACAGTTCAAATGCAAGGCTCATAAAATCGGTGATGGAGAGCAGGCTGATAAACACATTGGATGAAGAAAACCTTGTCAAATATTTCCACATGCTCAAAAGAGACCACCCTGAATTCATGAATATAAATTATGGGGATAAATACGGAAATTTCATCATGGTTCCGCCCCAGCGGCCTGAAGTTTACAAGCTGTTTGATCCGAGAATCCGGCCCTGGTACAAAAAAAGTGTGGAAAAAGGTGATCTGTACTGGACCGGAGTGTACGTCTTTACATCATCCCAGAAACCAGGCATAACAGCAGCACTGCCTATTTCAGACCCTGCTGGAAATATTCTTGGCGTTTGCGGAATAGATATCAGTATGTCGGCCTTTTCGAAATTTTTGAAAAATCTGGAAATCGGCAGACAGGGTATAGCCTATATAATGGAAAACGGTCAAGGTCGTCTTATTGCACATCCCGAACTTGCCAGATACGACTGGAATCCGGATATGATTCGGGTATTTACCACTTCCATCAACAGGCTCAGATCGGAAAAAAAAGTATTCGGTACAAGCAGATATAAAGGACGAAAATATTTTACCTCATACGCTGATTATCCTGAAAATAACTGGACTGTAGGGGTTTTGCTTCCTGCCCGTGAATTTTTAGAAGAAATCAACGAGGTCAAAAAAAACACATCGACTCTGGTTTTTATTGCGGTTCTGCTTTCCATCTGTTTGAGCTATCTTCTGGCCCGGGCCATAGTCCGCCCGCTCAAAACTCTGGAACAGGGCATTACCCGTATAAAAGAAGGAGATCTGGATCATACGGTTGATGTGGCCGACTCTCCGGTAATTGGTTCTCTTGCCAGGGCATTCAACAATATGGCATCTTCATTAAAGCGAAGCCGGAAGGAATTAAAACAGACTGTGATAAATCTGGCTGAAAAAGAGAAAATGGCTGATTTAGGGCAGTTAACGGCAGGCATTGCACATGAAATAAAGAATCCTTTAGGAATAATTTTAGGTTCGGCCCAGGTTGCTGCTAATCCGAACCGCCCCTCGGCCATGAGAGAAAAAGCAATTTGTTTCATTATTGATGAAACCATATGCCTGGATAAAAAACTTAGGGGTTTTCTTGCTTTTGCCAAACCTGATGAACCACAGTTTGTAAAAACAGATTTAAACGAACTGATAGAAAAAACCGTCGATTCCATGAGAGAGCAGATAGTTGCACAGGGTATTTTTATCAGTAAAAAACTTGTGAAGCAAAAAGTTTTCAGTGCCGCAGATCCCGGACAGATGAAACAGGTATTTTTAAATCTTTTTATCAACGCTGTCCAGGCCATGCCAGAAAGCGGAGAGTTTATGATTTCTACAAAACTTATCTGCAATGAAAGCGTGAAACAAAAACTTGCACAAAAAAACCTGATGTCTCTGCCTTACCTGCCGGATGCAATGCTGGAAATAAAAATTGCAGACACCGGGTGCGGAATAGAAAAAGAGGCGATTGACAGAATATTTGCTCCTTTTGTCACATTCAAAATCGATGGAACCGGCTTAGGGCTTTCCATAGTGCTTCAGATAATCAAGCTGCACCAGGCAGAAATAAAAGTTGTCAGTGAGCCGGAAAAAGGAACCATTTTCATAATCGATTTTCCCTGTTTTACCGAGGAGGCAAAATGACGATCAAGGTGCTGATCGCAGAAGATGAAAGCCGTATGAGGGAAGTAATAACCATGTTGTTGAGCGACTTACCTTTGCAGTTTCTGGAAGCCGGAGATGGAAAGACTGCCATCGATATTTTCGAGAATGAAAACATAGGTCTTGTCATCACCGATCTGCAATTGCCAAATACAGACGGCATGGAAGTTCTAAAGTATATCAAAGAAAAAGATCCAGAAATTCCAGCTATTGTCGTAACCGCTTACGGTTCTATAGATAACGCAGTAGAAGCCATCAGGCTGGGAGCATTCGATTATGTAACAAAACCATTTAAAGAAGACAGACTTCGCGCCTGTGTCGAAAAAGCTCTTCGAATCAGCAGGCTGGTCACCGAAGTCCGACACCTGCGGCGGGAGATCGAAAAAAAATATAATTTCGACAATATTCAAGGCAATTCTTCCAGAATGGTGGATCTGCTCGAAAATGCGGGAGAAGTAGCACAAAGAGACACAACAGTTCTGATTACAGGAGAAAGCGGCACAGGCAAAGAATTGTTGAGCAGAGCCATTCATTTCAATTCCAGGCGCTGGGCAGGCCCTTTTCTACCTGTCAACTGCGCTGCAATCCCTCCCACACTTCTTGAAGCGGAACTCTTTGGCTATGAAGAAGGAGCTTTTACAGGAGCGTCGCGCAGAAAAAAAGGCCAATTCGAACTGGCTTCCTCCGGCACAATGTTTCTGGACGAAATAGGAGATATGGGCATAGATGTCCAGGCCAGCCTGCTCAGGGTTCTGGAACAGCAGCAGTTTCAGCGCCTGGGCGGAACCAGTACTATACAAGTCAATGTAAGAATCATTGCTGCAACCAACAAGGCTCTTGAAAAACTGGTGGAAACCGGCAAATTTCGAGAAGATCTCTATTACCGCATCAATGTCTTTCCCTTAAAAATTCCGCCTCTTCGCAAAAGAAGCAAGGATATAATCCTTCTATCTAATTATTTTATCAAGCAGTTCAGCAAATCTTTTGGCAGAACGACTCCGCCGGTTTTAACCAGGCAGGCAAAAGAGTCATTAATGGCAAATCCCTGGAAAGGAAATATAAGAGAACTCAAAAATGTGATTGAAAGAGCCATGATTCTGTGCAAGGGAAATCAGATCGGACAGACAAGCCTGATTTTGAACGAATCATTCGGATCAAGGCTGGATAAAATGTCCATCGAAAAACTTGTGCCTCTGATAGTAGGGGACAACGGAGTCGATATCGTGGCTTTTGAAAAAGAACTGCTTCGCTATGCTATAAAAAATTCCGAACATAACGTCTCCAAAGCCGCACGTCTTCTTGGACTTACAAGACCCACATTGAGATACCGGCTGGAAAAACATAAGATTCGGATTTAAAAACTTCATCTCCATAATCCAAAAATTTTCTTGACTTTTGAGAAGTCTTCTGCGTTAAAAGTCCATATGTTAATTTGTCATTATGGAAAGGGAAA
>JAUCGE010000261.1 GCA_030377965.1 Desulfobacterales bacterium HSG16 | reverse complement strand
TTCTCTGTTCAGCTTGTTGAAAGTAGGACTAGTACTGATGGTGACATATGTGCTTCGTGAATATTTAGGAGGGGCGTGTATGGAGGCTATAACATTCTTGGAACGTGTAGCTACCCTGCCTGCTCGGCCTTAAACAAGCGTGAACCAAATGATCAACGTCATAAAAAAAGCTTGATTTTTTTGTTTTAACAATATATTATAAAATAAATAATGATAGCGCTACTTATTGAGAAAGGAGCATTTCAAGTGAATAAAAAAATCGAAAAAAAACTAAACAAACGTAAGAAAAAAATTGATCAAAGAGTTAAAAAACGAAACTGGGATGCCCAACCTGCCCCGATGTTTTCCGGTTCCAATATTCATTATGATGTTGACGAAAGAAATATCGGTATTGCCAGCGGTGGTATAGGTTGTATCCAACTGCTTGTGAAAAAGATAGGCTTGACAAAACTGATTGACAAACACATCAAGCTCCTTAAACGCCATCTCCCTTATCATGAATCGGATCACATCCTGAATATAGTATACAATATACTTGTAGGTGGCACATGTCTTGACGACATAGACTTGCAGAGAAATGACGACGCTTTCCTCAATGCTGTGGGTGCAGAAATAATACCTGATCCGACGACTGCCGGCGACTTTTTAAGACGTTTTGAGGAGAAGGATATAATAAAATTAATGGATATCAAAAATAATATCCGACAAAAAGTGTGGGAACAGCAGCCGGAAAAGTTCAAAAAAGTAGCCATCATTGATGTTGACGGAACAATCAGTGAGACAACTGGTGAATGTAAGGAACGTATGGATATTGCTTATAACGGTCAATGGGGCTACCATCCTCTTATCATATCATTGGCTAATACCAGAGAACCTCTTTATATTATTAATCGGCCTGGAAACGTTCCTTCACATACAGATTCAGCAAAATGGATCGGCAGAAGCATTGACCTTGTTTCAGGTACTTTCGATAAAATTTACCTTCGAGGTGATACAGATTTTAGTTTGACACGATATTTCGACACATGGGATCAGCAATGCATTTTTGTTCTGGGTATGGATGCCAAACCCAATCTGGTACGTATTGCAATTGGTGTTGAACATTGGGAACTGTTTGAAAAAGAGCCAAAATATGAAGTGAAAACAAAGAAACGTAAACGCCCGGAAAATGTAAAGCAGAAAGTTGTCAAGAAAAGAAAATTCAAGAAAATTCAAACTGTATGTGAACATATTGGTGAGTTTACTTATCAACCGGGAAAATGCAAGAAGGCTTATCGAATGGCCGTCCTAAGAAAACATATCAAGGTCGTCAAAGGGACGGAGACTGTTGAAGAGTATTATCGATATTTTTTTTATATCAGCAATGATTGGAAGAAGACTACCAAAGAGATCATTCAGTTCTATCGGAAAAGAGCAAATCATGAAAATGATATTGAGCAGTTGAAAAATGGCGTAAGATCTCTCCACTCTCCTCTAAATACATTCTTAGCGAACTGGGCTTATATGGTCGTTGCTGCAACAGCATGGGACTTAAAGGCGTGGTATGGTTTACTGATGCCTTGTCGTCCCATTGGCGTTGGCATTATTCGCATGGAATTCAAAAGATTTATCAATACATTTATCAGAATTCCATGTATCATAATAAAAACTGGTCGAAGAATTTGTTATAGAATCATTGGATTTAACGACAACCTGAAACATATATTAAAGTTAGCATGTAAATTGAAAAAGTTTAGCTTTCCCTAAGCCATAAAAGTTTGGACAGCAATTGTATAGGACAATTGTGAGTCCGACCCAAAACTAATAGGAAGGAGGTCTCTATTAACATTAATACAATTTGTCAGCCCTATATCGGTTTTAAAAAACCAATAGGACAACTATTTTCAAAATTAGTTTACATTTAAAAAATATTGTGCAAAATTCGCTGGAAATTAGAAATTCGTATGACAATTTTATATTCATTCCAAACACGCTTGTTTTAGGGTTAACTACAATTGAGAGAAGTTATCTGCAAACATTCCCTGATAGTTTTAAATTTGAAGGGACTAAAACAAATTTAGAGCAGATGATAGGCAATGCTGTTCCTGTCAATTTAGCTGAATTTGTAGCTAAGGGCATTCTAGAATATTGTGAAAATGGTGAAATGAAAGAGATAAAACAACAGAGCTTATTTCCAACTACTGAACAATTCATAATGCCTAACAAGGCGCTGTCGTGATAAGTTTAAATCCGAGGCATTGGGATTGGACAACAACAGTCCATGAAATTTGCCAATATTACCCAGCAGGTAGGTTGGGTTGAGGAACGGAACCCAACAATCAGATGATGCCGAACGATTTTTTCAATGTGGGGTTTCACATTCCAGATGAGGAGATTCCAGAATGATGATAACAGTTAATGTTCCGGATATACCTGGCAATGGCATGACAACTACAGGATTGTTATCGACGGAAAATATTTTCTCCGCACCGGCTTTTTTAGCTGCGATAAACCACTCACCTTCTTGCATTGAAAATGGCCTTTGAACCTTTGGTAATCAGCCTCTGATAGTCGTCCGGGTTTGGGACGGGAAACAGATGAAAACCCGGAGGTTATCCTCCGGCCTTTTTAGCTTTATACCCGTATTTGTTAAGTTCTTCAACCAAAAGATCTCGATGGTCTCCTTGGATCTCGACCACACCGTTTTTTATAGTTCCTCCGGTTCCGCATTTTTGTTTAAGTTTTTTAGCAAGCTCTTTTAACGGTTTACTTTCAAGAGGAAGCCCAATGATAAGAGAAACGCCTTTTCCTTTTCTTCCTTTGACAGATCTCTCCACTCTGATTTTTCCGTCTCTTCCGGGAATATTATTTTTTTTCTTTTTGCATTTGCATTTAGCAGGCTGCTTTCCACAAGAAGGACACATCTTGCTGGAATCTGTCGAATAAACGAGTTTGCTATTATGATCTGTATCTTTCATTTTTAAGAATGCTCTCCTATTGCTCATTGATCTTAGTCTGATACAAACTGTTCTGGCTCTTTTTCTTTTCAACAGGCTGCCTTTTTAAATGTTCTCCCATTAAGAGCCTGTTTTTTGGCGTTATATCGTCGGGGATTATCTGGGTAGCAACCTGATATCCCTTTGATCTAAGCTTCATTGCTCTTACTGTATCCACAGCAAGAGTTTTTTCCATCCAACCTTCAAGACCATACGTGGACGATTCCTTCAAATTATGACAGCAGGGCAGAACCGCTACTCTCGCCCTCTGTTCAATGGCCCTGTTAATGATCAAATCGGTCAAAGCTCCACAGGCATGGGCCGATACCACAATATCATCTGGAAAGATGGTAATTTCCTGGACAGGCACTTGTTTGTAGATGATTCGATTTTTCAGTCTCGGCCAGGTTGAAATCAATGCTTTGGACAATTTTCCGGCATTTAAAGGGATTTTTTTGTCCACGGCAACCGCTGTCTGTGAACTGTCATCAAGTATAAGCATTATGTGCGCCAATAATCCATGACCGCAGGCAAGATCCATCACCCTGCCTCCCCTGTATTTTCTCCTCACCCTTTTTGCCATTTCCCATGCTTCATGAAGCTCTTTTCTTGGGAGTGTTCCTGCACGACATACAGCCCTTGCAATTTTATCGAAAAGATTGTTGCCAGGAAAGAGGGGCTGCTGCTGGGGTGTCAGCCTGTTTTTTGAAGATTTTATCATGACTCATTAATAAATGATTGCCTGCCTTTTTACAAGCCATGAAAAAAGAAAAGTGGTTTGCCGGATTTTATTTTTCATTTTTCCCATTCAACATTCCATCCTTCGTGTATTGCCTGAACTTCTTCTGCCGTCAGCGCCGTTCCTGCTCTGGAGAATCGATGACCGGGTAATTGTATCCTTGGCACGACTCATCAGAGTCCAATAAATATAATTCGCCCGTCCCATTTTACTATAAGACTCAGATCCACCCCAAAATAGGCCCAAACACAATCAAGCAGATTCCATCAAAACTAAAAATCGTTCCTACGGTAATTGCCTTTTTCTTCACACTCTCCATGTCATAGACCCAATAGGACACAACAAAAAATGGTAAATATCCAACCAAAAATATTAACCACGGAGCTTTCATGTTCCACCACGAATACTCCCACGTCAAAGCGCCTATCGCGTTTAACACACACTCAATACCAACCGCCATAATCGAATTGAGTACAGCATAAAATAGGCGATTAGGGATTCCAAGTATCTTCAAAGTTTTATCTTCAGGTAACAATTGTGCGCTCGCGACTCCCATGATTAAGAACATAAAACTAATTTCAATATTCAAACCGATTAATATTAAATAAGCTGTTCCGAATGGAGCACCCCAAGCGGGTGCGTATTGTGTGAAATGAAAAATCAAACTGTTCCAGA
>JAUCGE010000260.1 GCA_030377965.1 Desulfobacterales bacterium HSG16 | reverse complement strand
CAGCTTCCTTACACGACATTTCCGGTGTGATTGTAATTGGAGGAAAAGACATAAAATCTTTTGCAAGCCTTCTGGATTTAATATTTTTGTATAACAGATTAAGTATTTGCTGTTCTGTTTGCGCCAGAGTGAGATTTTTTATGTTTGCCGAAGCTGCATAAGAGTGACCGCCTCCTCCAAAACAGGATAAAACTTTACCTACATCAACTTCCGGAATTCGGCTCCTGGCAATTACATATATTTTATGGCCCATGCGTGCCAGCATAAAAATGGCCTCTAAATTTTCCATTTTTACTATTTTTTGTACAAGGAAAGCCAGATCATGTACATAATTATTTGTTGAAACCATTGTTAATACGACATCAATACCGTTAATGCTGTAACGGGTCGATGCCTGGATCATGTCATTTAAAAGGGCAACCTGCTGGGGGCTTATTTCCCTTGAAATCATATCCGAAATGGTATTAAGATTGGCCCCCTGTGATAAAAGATAAGCAGCTGCGTTGAAATCCATGACCGTTGTCGAGGAAAAATTAAATCGTTGTACGTTTGTTGGCGTTAATATCTGCCATGAAATCAGATTCAGGAATCACTATTACATTGATCCACTCAATACCATATGGATCATGAATTGGCGATGCCTGCAAATAATATAACTTGTTATCATTAGTAAATTCATATTGTACTGGACTATTTATTTTTTTATATCCATCTGTCTGTTGGATTAAAAATTTTGCAGCATATTTAATAATGGGTTGACTGCTTTCATGGGCAGAAAGTCTTTTCTTTGTCTTTTTTCCATTTCCTGCAATAAAGGGTTTTTCTTCAAAAGAGGAGGCAACCAGCAAACCTGATTTTTCGATAACAAAGGCATGTCCAGTTTTCCCAATTTGAAGATTTTTTAAAAAATCACTGATACGAGAAAGGAAAATATCATTCAGGGTGACACCAAGTAGATTCTGATATTTATCATAAACAGGGCGACTGGCTGAGATAGCCATATCATGACCTGTAAACACAATATAAATATCACTCCATACGGCACTTTTTTTTTCAACTGCTTTGTAATACCAAGGACGACTTCTCGAATCAAAATTTGGAACGGAAACTAACAAAGATGTACGATTTCCCAGGCTGTCTGTTGCATATTTATTAAAAATTCCTTTTTTGAACGTGTCAGTGCTAATCACATACAATGACCCTTTTTTTCCTTCCCTGCCAGCATTAACAAGACCACCTTCTTTATAACCAAAGGAAATACTGTTAACTGAATTAAAAACCTGGATTTGTTTCCAGAAATAATGCTCCAAAATTTCAACTGATTTAACATCAGGCAATCCCTGATAAAATGCATTTGCATTTAGGTGATTAATCTGGTGTGGTGTATAAAGAAATTGTTGTAGGTGCCCTTCAATATGTGTATTGATCTTATCATGCAGCTGATGTGCAATCTCTTTTACTGCCTGTTGACCGTTTTGAAATGACAAATAACCGACAAGACCTGCAACTAATAAAGTTTGTATAATAAAAGGTATTGTAAGAATACTTCTTAGTGAAATTTTTGATAATGATTTACTTTCAAGTATTGTCATAATGGCGGAGAACTCCTATTTTTATAGTTCTATTTTCTATATATCATTATTTCATAACCTTTTAACGTTCGCCTTGCGAGGTTGAATGAACCAAACAAAAGACCACGCTTAACAAACAAGCCTTTTACAAAACGGTGGTTATCGTGTAGGGCGAAATCCTTGCCTTATGTTGCGAGATCACTTAACCACTTTAATTTTATCCAAATATTCATTTTGCCTTGGGAAAAACAAATTTATTTTAATCCCAAATAGTTATTAAATATTTTACATATTTGTAAAAAAACTGTCAACATAACAATCCACTCAAAGCATCACCTCTCCAAGTTGATTCAGGTAGAGAAGACGTCTGATTATAACTGTCAGACAACTGACAATAATGTTGTTAGGGCTAAAAAATAACCTCTGATCTTGATACAGACAATGATTTCGGGCATCCTCCGTTAGTTGTAATAGATGGTAAAGAAATTAAGTGGGATGATTTTGGAAGAATGCTTATGACTTATGAGGGTTTTAATTTTAAGCTGGAGATTTTAGACAGAAGTAAAGAGATGCCATGATACTTACAGGTCATGATATGTTGTTTCTATCTTGACAATTTTACTATGTCATATCAGGCACATAGACAGCATTAGCATTAGTGATTTTTTTTACAAATGATTTTAAACACAACATATTGTGCCTGATTCAAATCTTATGTTTTCAACGCATGCTTCACCAGCCGGTGGATGAAGCGAAACAATATAAAAAACATATCATTCATCAACTTGCGACAGCCTTAAAAAAAAATGCCTCCGTAACCCGGTCTGCATGGAAGCAATTGTTCTGCACTAAAGGTCCAGTTGAATCGATATCGCCTTGTTAAGAGCCTCCATTTCAGGTTTTGAAATGGAGCCTGCTGAACTGAGAAGTCTTTTTTTACTAACTGTTGTAAGTTGATCAGCCATCGCTTTTGATTTTTTTCCATGAAATGTTATATATGCCTCGCTTGGATACAGTTTACTAACATTACTTGTGATTGGCACTACCTGGACACGATTCAAATAATGATTTGCTGCATCATTACTCACAATGATAGCTGGTCTCTGCTTGCGAATTTCACCACCAATGGAAGGTTCAAAATTAATCCACCACACTTCACCTCTCTGCATCATTGATGTCTCCGATGGTACCTTCAGCCCATTCGAAGGCCTCCTCTTCTCTGATTTGGTCAGTAGCCATTTCTTTGTAGGCCATGTATAAATCTTTTTTAAGAACATATGGCCTAACAATTTTTTCAATAAATTGGCTTATTTTTCTCGGGCCAATTACTGTTCTCAAGCCTTCGTAGACTTCCTCGCTTATAGTTAGCGTCAGTTTTTTTTGCATTTTTATTTCCTCACTTAATTTTATACGTATAATAACACGTATAAAATTAAGTGTCAAGGTATGCTAACCGTTTGACCGGCAGAACGCTGCCCTTCACCCGCCGGGCGCAAACCCCGAAAAAGGTTAAAAGAACAGTATAATTTATTAACATTAAGCCGTTTCAAAAAGCGGCGCCGTAAGCCCGGTCGGCTGTGCAAGGGCCTTGTTATGCTTTTGAATTGTTCTTTTTCGGATATTGCCAATATCCAATACTTTTTTCATCTTCAGCCAGATTCTCTAATTCAATATCTGTTCCTGGGGTCAAGACTCCTCCAATTGATAACTGAAGACGCACAAGCATGGACTGTTTTACAGTTTTACAGAAAAACACTACCGACGAGGCAAATAACGCCGCGCTAAGCGGACTAAAATAGTGGGTTAAAATGTGGAGCGAAACGTAACCCACTGTTTTAGTTCCGTTTAAGCGCCTTACCATAAGCCTACTCTTCGCAAGTTACCTTTAAAGAAAGTCCGTCTTTAAAAGCAAAATAATCGACGCATTTCTTGCCATCTACTTCAATATCTCGTGTGCCTGAATCATCAAAATAACCAGCTTCAGTTGGAGAAACAAAACCGTCATTGTCTATATCCATTTCATCCAAAGTAAAATCACCATTAGTTAGCGCAATTATATAAAGCACAAAATAGATTAAAAATGGAAACAGGATCAAGCCAATTACAATATTACGAACCGATTTCAATATACTACTAATCATAGAGTTCAACTTGGCTTATAACAAGTTATTGTGTGGATCTGTATATCATGCGAATTGTTATGATATACAGAAGGCTTTAATCACAGATTAATCAATTCCTAATATCCTCCGCGTATCCTCAAAAATACAAAACTTGTAATACAATACTAAATATTGGAATTATTCACCGTCAAAAATTGTATTTTAAAACCACTGCATATGGTATTATACATAATTATTTGAAAAAACCTGCTGGGTTAACAATCCCTGCACAAACTGGACTCCTTTATTTTGGAACATATGCACCTTGTACCTGGACTTATTTGTTATCTACAATAATACAGCATTTTTAATTTAAGAACTTACCTTTTCAATATAATGTTCAGATTAGTATTTCAAGAGCAAATTAAAATCAATTCCCGGAGCTCATAAATATAAGAAAAATACTCCTCATTTAAAAAGTTCAATTTTTATATTAATGCAATTATTGTATTTTTATATTAATCAGTTCTGACATATAAGACCTTCAGACTTCCTCATCTTCATTGTTTGGAAACCAGCCCGGTTCATATGTTTCATTGGCCTTGATCATAATTTTGGCCAGTACGGCCGCCATATTAGGCCATGTCAAGATGTTTTATTGAGACAGGCAAAAGTGTTTGAGCTAAGCGAGTTTTGTGCCAGTCCGAAAGAAAATATCCTG
>JAUCGE010000259.1 GCA_030377965.1 Desulfobacterales bacterium HSG16 | reverse complement strand
TTTAGATATGTTTGGTGCAACTATTCAAGATGTAGTAGATAAAAGGTAAAGGGGGTAACTTTTATGGATCGTCAATTTATAGTGGGTACAATACTATTCATTGTTGCAGCAAACCTTATCGGTCTTCCCGGAAATTGTTTCGCCGGATATAAACGGATGTTCTTTTACTCGGTGGGTACTGGAGATGTGACTGGTCTTTATTATCCGGTTGGAGGGGCTATCACGCGTATTGTAAATTCCACATTACGGACAAAGCACAGAGTTCGCCTTTCAGTACTTTCTACAAAAGGATCTGTTTTCAATATCAATGCTATAGATAGCGGAGAACTTGCTTTTGCACTGGTTCAATCAGATCGTCAGTATCAGGCCGTTCATGGCATTGAAGACTGGAGAGAGAAAGGCCCTCAGAAAGATATAAGAGCCATGTTTTCAATCCACTCAGAATCGGTCACTCTTATAGCTGCCATAGATTCGGGAATCAGATCAATTCTTGATTTGAAAGGAAAGATCGTAAATATAGGAAACATCGGATCTGGCCATCGTCAAAATTCCATAGATGCGCTGACAGCATCAGGCATTGATTATCGAAAAGACATAACTGTATATAGTGAAAAAGCATCTAAGGCTCCCAAGCTTCTTCAGAATTACACCATTGATGCTTTTTTTTATACGGTTGGCCATCCCAATGGCGCAATCAGAGAAGCCAGTACAGGTAAAAGGAAAGTAAGGTTTGTGTTTTTGGAGAATATCGAACAAATATTGGACAAATACTCATATTACACTCCGTATGATATTCCATATAAGCGATATCCTCATGTATCTGCCCGCTCCAATGTAATAAAAAGCTTCGGGGTAAAGGGAACTTTGATCACACACAAAAAAATGAGAGCTGATGTGGTATATACTATCACAAAAGAGGTTTTTGAAAGACTTGAAACAATAAAAAATCAGCTCCCGGCACTTAAATCACTGACACAGGAAACAATGCTTGAAGGGCTGTCCGCACCTTTTCATGTGGGGGCTTTAAGATATTTTCGAGAAAAGGGGCTTATTGCTGTTTTCGGGGAAAAAGCAATAAATGAAATTGTCGCTATCCCTTAATTATCAAGAGTTTATACAAAATGAATGCTCATTTTTAACACATCGGTTTTTTTCATTATTTTTTGTTTGAAGCTGCTTGAAAAGTGACAATAATTTGATTTACAGGGAAAGGAGTTTTTTTATGAAACGTCAATTGATATTTATTCTGATCATGTTTGTAACTGCAACAGGCATTGCCTGCCTTCCTTGTTTCGCTGCGTATAAACGAACAGTTTTTTACCCAATGGGTACTGGAGATGTGACCGGGCTTTATTATCCGGTTGGAGGGGCTGTCACGCGTATTGTAAATTCCACATTGCGGACAAAGCACAGAGTTCGCCTCTCCGTGCTTTCCACAGATGGATCTGTTTCCAATATCAATGAAGTCATTAATGGTGAACTCGCTTTTGCAGTAGTTCAATCAGATCGCCAATATCAAGCTGTTAATGGTATCGAAGACTGGAAAGAAAAAGGCCCTCAGAAAGATATAAGGGCCATGTTTTCGATTCATCCTGAAACGGTCACTCTTGTAGTTGCTGTAAATTCAGGGATCAAGTCGATTCTGGATCTGAAAGGAAAGAAAGTCAACATAGGCAACATCGGGTCAGGCCAGCGACAGAATTCCATTGATGCTCTGACAGCAGCCGGCATTAATTATCAGAAAGATATAAGCGCATACAGTAAAAAAGCCTCAAAGGCTCCCAGACTTTTGCAGAATAACACCATTGATGCGTTTTTTTATACAGTCGGCCATCCCAGTGGTGCAATCAAAGAAGCCACCACAGGCAAGAGAAAAGTAAGGTTTGCGCCTTTGACAAATATCGAAACGATTCTGGACAAATATCCCTATTACACTCAATATGATATTCCATACAAGCTGTATCCTCATGTTGTTACCCGCTCCCGGGTAAAAAGTTTCGGAGTCAAAGGAACTCTGATTACACATAAGAGCATGAGACCTGATGTGGTGTACACTATCACAAAAGAAGTTTTTGAAAGACTTGCAGAAATTAGAAAACAGCACCCTGCGCTTGAATCATTGACCCAGGAAAAAATGCTCGAAGGGCTGTCTGCTCCAATTCACAGGGGAGCATTGAGATATTTCAAAGAAAAGGGGTTTGTTCTGGAAAAAAATAATCAAAATTAAGCGTGATAAGCAGTCTTGAGGATAATTTTTTTTGAAAACAGTTATTATTTGACATGCAGGCATGTTTTTGGGTATGTCAGGGATAGAATTTGTCCGCAAATGCGGTCATAAAATGGAATCTGTTCAATCAACTGAAGGCTGCATGCATGAAATGGGAAAATGACAATCTTTCGAACGATATAGCGGTTTCGATATTACAGAATACAGAAAAATTACATCGTTTGAAGGATGTGAATACCATTCTTGACAGGATACTGACCGAATCGAGAAAGCTGGCGAATGCGGATGCAGGATCAATTTTTCTGCTCCAGGATGATGAGTTAAAATTCAGTTATGTACATAATGATACGCTTTTTACAAAAGCCGAGTCATCTGTTGAACTTTATTCCAGTTTCACTGTCCCGGTCAATGAAAGATCCATTGTAGGTTATACTGCTAAAACCGGTAAGATCATAGATATAGCAGATGCCTACGATATTCCGGATAATCTGCCCTATTCCTTTGAACCGTCATATGACAGGAAAACAGGATACAAGACCACTTCGATGTTGAGTATTCCACTTAAAAGCTTCGACAATCGCATGGTGGGGGTAATGCAGTTGATAAATGCGAAAAACGAGCAGCGCCAGGCTGTGCCTTTTTCAAAAGAAAGCCTGATTTATGTGCCTTTGTTCGCGAATAATGCCTCTGTTGCCATAGAACATGGGGTAATGACTCGTGAACTGATTCTTCGGATGGTCAAGATGGCGGAATTGAGAGATCCGTCCGAAACAGGAGCCCATGTTCAGCGTGTTGGAGCCTACTCAGCTGAAATTTATCAGAAATGGGCATCCAACCGGAAGCTCGACAATGGTCATATCCGGCATAACAAAGACCTTATCCGTCTTGCCGCTATGCTCCATGATGTTGGAAAAGTGGGAATCAGCGATACTATATTGAAAAAACCATCTCGGCTGACAGAACAGGAATTCGATATCATGAAATGGCATACAGTATTCGGGGCAAGACTTTTTTCCAATAATACATCGGATCTGGATCAGATGAGCCTTGATATTGCATTGAATCATCACGAAAAATGGGGAGGGGCAGGATATCCGGGGCATGTAAGTCATATAACAGGAGAAAATCTGGACATTTGTGTCACCCCCAAAAAAAAAGAAGAAATCCCGATTACAGCTCGTATCACAGCCCTTGCCGATGTCTTTGATGCCCTTGCTTCAAAGCGTTCTTACAAAGATCCGTGGCCGGAAGAAAGAATTCTGTCGGTCATAGATGAAGAATCAGGAAGGCACTTTGACCCGGAAGTTGTTGAAGCTTTTTTTCAAATCTTCGATATTATCAAGGCCATCCAGGATAAATACAATAGCGATCAGGTTTAAATCAGTGAACAGAATAACTGATCCTTCTAAAATACAGAACCTTGAAAGGGAAAACATTGATCTCCAGGATTATATTGACATGGGAAACCCGGGGATTTTTAAAAAAAATATAGCGGGAAACAAGCATCAAAATATAATGGATGAAATCATCCATCTTGCTGTTCTCTCTGCTGATGGTTTCAACAGAAGCATACTCAATCGTATTGCGACTGATGTTGTTCATCTTTTTAACGGCAGTTACCCTGGATATCGCGCATGCAATACAATGTATCATGATCTGGAACACACCCAGGCCGTGGTCTTATCTACCGCCAGGCTGGTATACGGGGCAGTTGCTGCACAAGGTCATTGTTTTTCTTCCAGGGAAATAATCATTGTGCTTGCAGCAGCTTTTTTTCATGATATCGGTTTTATACAGATCGAAAGTGATACCGAAGGCACTGGCGCAAAATATACCGTGGGTCATGAATTACGCAGTATCGAATTTATAAAAAAATATCTTGCAGCACACTCCTTTACACCAGAAAATATCGAAGATTGTAAGCATATGATCATGGCCACGGTTTTAAACAGCAAATTTGCGAATATCCCTTTTCGTGTCCAGCAGATCCAATTACTGGCCCAAATTGTAGGGGCTGCTGATCTTATGGCCCAGGTCGCTGACCGTCTTTATCTTGAAAAACTCCTTCTTCTGTATCGGGAATTTGTGGAAGACGGGATTGTAGAGTTTAAATCCGAATTTGATCTGCTGGAAAAAACTCATGATTTTTATGAATTCGTATATCTCAGGAAAAT
>JAUCGE010000258.1 GCA_030377965.1 Desulfobacterales bacterium HSG16 | reverse complement strand
TATTTGTTCATCGAATTTACTTTTTAACCTTTCTGATTAAGAATTATAACATTCAGCTATATCAAAATGATAATGCCTGTCAATGAAAACCTAAACCATTTTCTAATTGAACCTGTTTCTGATCGAGCCAGTTTCAGACCAGTTTCAAATCTGGCCTGGCAGCGCTGCATCAGGTTTTCTTATATAACGGGGAGCAAACAAGGCAGGATCATCAGTTTCACCTGCTCTGAACCTATCCATACTCATGTGAGCAATAGTTCCAGCCCTCAGTATATTCATAGGTTCCGGCAGAAAAAAACTTTGTCCCATCAGGTCAGAAACAATATCCTTATAAAGTACGGCTCCGCTTCCCACAAACAGGCATGGTTCATCCATAGATTTGACAACTTCATCTGCCCTGCTCACGGTTTCAGCACTCATAGTCTCGATTTTCTTTCCATCGACTTTATAAGTGCGGCAATAAACTTCCTTTTTTCGAGCATCAAGCATGACACAGACCGGGTAAGGCGATATCCCGATCTGAAAAGCCAGCGCATCCAGATTTGAAATACCCACAAGCGGTTTTCCTGATGCAGCGCAAAGTCCTTTGACAGTGGATATACCGATTCGAAGTCCTGTAAAACTGCCGGGTCCGCGAGTAACTGCGATCCCGTCAAGATCGGCAAAGGCAATTTTGGAAGTTTTCAAGACCCTGTCTATCATGTCCATCAGGTGAGTGGCATGAGTACGAGTTGAAACCAGAAGCTGTTCCGATGTCACATTATCAGCCACCACCGCTACACTGCAACTTGTGGCAGCCGTATCGACCGCCAGTATTTTCATTTCTTTTTCCTTGTTTTCTTCCCTGATTTCGTTTTTTTACAGACTTGTTCCTCAATTTCTTCAAGGGTAAGAGGCAAAACCTCATCCATATGCCTGACTGTAATGAATTTTAATTTCTTTCGGACATTTTCCGGAATTTCGCTCAAATCCTTTTTATTTTTTTCTGGAACAATCACAGTATCAATGCCGCCTCTCAAAGCGCCCATAGCCTTTTCTTTAAGACCGCCGATGGGAAGCACCCTGCCCCTCAAGGTGATTTCACCGGTCATAGCAACATTATTGTTAACCGGTCGCTCAGTGACAGCCGAAATCAGGGCTGTTGCCAGAGCAATGCCAGCAGAAGGCCCATCTTTGGGAATAGCTCCGGCAGGAACATGAATATGAATATCCAGATTATCGAAAAAATCCTCATCAATACCGAACAGGATAAGATTGGCTCTGGCGTAGGTCACTGCTGCACGCGCTGATTCCTGCATGACATCTCCCAACTGCCCGGTAATAATCAATTCCCCTTTTCCTGTTATCAAAGTGGCTTCTACGTACAAAACCTCACCACCAGCCTGTGTCCAGGCCAGTCCTGTAGAAAGCCCTATCTGGCTGTTATCCTTATCCATCTCAGGTGAATATTTGGGAATTCCGATAAACTTCTGAATATTTTTATTTGTAATCGAAAACGGCCCCTTGCCACCTTCCGCTATCTTCCTGGCGGTCTTACGGCACAAAGTCCCGATTTCACGTTCAAGATTTCTCAGTCCTGCTTCTGAAGTATATTCGGTTATCAACTGGCTCAAAACATCGGAACTGATATCCAGTTGTTTCTTTTTCAAACCGTTTTCCTTCAACTGCCTGGGGATCAGGTATCCTGTTGCAATCTCAGTTTTTTCTTCTTCAGTATATCCTGAAAGATGGATTATTTCCATCCTGTCGTACAGGGCTGAAGGTATGGTTTCGGTCAAATTGGCGGTCAATATGAACATTACCTTGGACAGATCAAAGGGAATGTTCAGATAATGATCTGAAAATTCAAAGTTCTGTTCCGGGTCAAGGGCTTCAAGTAAAGCGGAAGAAGGATCACCCCTGTCAGATCCGAGTTTATCGATTTCATCCATCATAAAGACCGGATTTTTAGTGCCGCACTGCTTCAACCCCTGAAGTATCCGACCCGGCAATGCCCCTATATAAGTGCGTCTGTGTCCCCTTATCTCTGCTTCATCCCGTATTCCTCCAAGGGAAATCCTGAAAAATTTCCTTTTCATGGCCTTAGCGATTGCCCTGCCTAATGAAGTTTTGCCAACACCGGGAGGCCCTACAAAACATAAAATAGGCCCTTTCATGTTCGGATTGAGCTTTCGAACACTCAGATATTCCAGTATCCTGTCTTTGACCTTTTCAAGGCCGTAATGCTCTCTGTCAAGCACTTTTTTAGCCTTCAGAATATCGAGCATGTCTTTTGATGTCTTGCTCCAGGGCATCTCGACCATCCAGTCGAGATAAGTCCGCACAATGGAAGATTCCGCTGCATCATGATGCATCTGTTCAAGACGCTGTAATTGTTTTTTAGCTTCTTTTGCAGCATGTTCGGGCATTTTGGCTTTTTTGATTTTCTTATTGTACTCTTCCAGTTCACGAGCTTTTTCATCAAATTCTCCAAGCTCTCTGTGGATAGCCCTGACTTGTTCCCTTAAAAAATAATCCCGCTGGCTTTTTGAAATTTCATCTCTTACATTCGATTGAATTTTGGCCTGTACGACAGACAAGTCCACTTCTTTCGAGAGCATCGCATTGACTTTTTCGAGCCGTTTTACAGGATCTGCTATTTCAAGCAAATGCTGGGATTCTTCGATCTTCAGCCTCAGATTCGATGCTACCAGATCAGCGAGCTTACCCGGATCATCAATGCTTTCCAGAATAATACTCACCTCGGAATTCATCTCCCCGCGCAATAAGAGTATCTTCTCAGAATATTCCCGTACATTACGCATCAAAGCTTCAACTTCTATCGTAGTTTCGGCAGGCGGCTCTTCAGAAATCAAGTCAATTCTTACTCGAAACCAGGCTTTTTTCTTTGCATATGATTTGATTTTTGCCTTTGAAACCCCCTGAACCAGGGTTTTAAGTCTGCCATCAGGCAGCTTGAGCAGTCTGAGTATCCGGCCAACCGTGCCTGTCTCATAAAGCTCATCAGGTTTGGGATCTTCGGAATTCGGATCTTTCTGTGTAGCCAGAAAGATATAATTATCCTTGGATACTGCTTCTTCAACAGACCGGATAGATTTTTCTCTGCCAATAAAAAGCGGCAGCAGCATATCTGTAAATATCACCACATCCCTGACCGGCATCAGGGGCAATGTTCTGGGAATCTTTATATTTCTCGATTCTTCCTCTATCAGGCTAATCAAGTCGTCTCTGTCTGTCTCACCCATTTGCACACCTGTTATCAAATTTATATTTACTTTTTTGCCCGGATATCCGGTCTTCTGCCCTGCACCCTTGCTGTATATGCTTTCAAGCGGCGCAATTTCACAAAAATAATAAGGCTGTTTTTCTTTTTGACAACATCAAACTTGATTTTTTTTAAAAAGGAAAGATAATAACAGCATATCCGTATTTAATGGAATGGAACAGATACAAATCTTTTAACTCAACCCAGGGAAATATACACTATGATGCCATTGATCATTTTCTCCTTCATTTTCGGCCTTTGTATTGGCAGTTTTTTAAATGTCTGTATCTTCCGGATACCGGCTCAAAAATCGATTGTTCATCCGGGTTCCATGTGCCTTAAATGCGGATATCAAATCCGTTTTTATGATAATATCCCTGTATTGAGTTATGCGATTCTCCAGGGAAAATGCAGGCAGTGCAAAACCCCCATATCTATTCGCTACCCCTTAGTGGAAATAATGACAGGTCTGTTTGCGGTCTGTGCCTTCTTAAGATTTGGCCCGACGGCAGAAGCTGCTATATATTTCTTTTTTATCGCTGTGCTGATCGTTATCACATATATAGACATCGACCATCAGATCATACCGGATGTCATCTCCCTGCCTGGTATTATAATTTTTTTCATAGCCGCAATGGCAATCCCCTCGGTAAGCATGAAAGATTCAGTTTTCGGACTTTTGCTCGGGGGCGGAACTCTTTTTGCCATTGCATGGTTATATAGCACGCTGACAGGAAAAGACGGCATGGGCGGCGGAGACATAAAGCTTCTGGCTATGATGGGTCCGATAATCGGCTGGAAAGGCGTATTTTTTACAATATTCGTATCTTCGGCTGTCGGAACTATTGCTGGATTATTAATGATGATAGCCACCAGAAAAGATATGAAGCTTAAAATTCCTTATGGCCCTTTTTTGTCCATCGGAGCAATTACATATATCTTCTTCGGTGAACAGATAATTTTCTGGTATTTTCAATTTTTGAGGTAAAAATGCAGTTTAAAAATCTAAGGGTCGTGGATGAAATTAATATCATAAGATTGCACCGAATTTGGATCTGTTTTCAAGGCGCATTGATGGGCGAATACTTATTGTCTTTGCCAATCAATGCAACGCAGAAAACAGGTTCAAAGGCAAGCAAGGTTGTGG
>JAUCGE010000041.1 GCA_030377965.1 Desulfobacterales bacterium HSG16 | reverse complement strand
GGTTTGAAAACCAAATCTGAAGCGCCTTTATCTACGGCATTCTCATAGGAATAATCCCCGCTGTATCCGGTCATGACAATCACTTCCACATCATAAATATATTTTTTTATTCCAACAATGCTTCCCACCACATCGCCCGAATGAATGCCGATTCTTATTTTCCATTGGATCAATGAATTATCATTTCGCTCTTCCAGATACTTGATAATTTCAAGAGCGGCTTTCACAATATTCTTTGCATGAAGAGGATTTTTTTCAGGCATACCGCAAACCGCAAGATATGCATCACCAATTGTTTTTATCCTCTCGCAATCATGTTTTTCCATTATATCATCAAAGGCGGTAAACATATCGTTCAGCTCTTCTATCAGGGATTCGGGGTCGAGCATGGATGACAATTTTGTAAAACCCACGATATCCGAAAGAAAAACTGAAATATCTTCGTAGAGCTGGGGCTTTATAGATCCTTTCTTTTTCAGTTCTTTTGCTATTGTTTCAGGCAGGATGTTAAAGAGGAGTTGTTCAGCTTTTTTTCTTTCGATATTTAAAAGACCTGTTGCTCTTCTTAAATCATTTTCTCGAGTTTTCCGAATATTGATCTCTTTTTTCAATTGAAGGGCTGCATTAATTCTGGCCTGTAAAGCAACCTTCTGAACGGGTTTTAAAAGGAAATCGTGAGCGCCTGCACTGAAAGCGAGCTTGAATGAACTCATATCCGATTTTGCTGTGATTATGATAATGGGAATATCCTGTGTGTGTTTGGAAAGCTTTAGCTGCCGACAGGCTTCGATTCCCGACAGTCCAGGCATTTCTATATCCATGAGAATCAAATCAACATTCGTGGAAGGGGCAGATCTTAAACGTTTCCTGTTCAGTAATTTCAAGGCATCATCTGCTGACTGCATACTTATGACATCTTCATAGCCAACTTCGTTTAAAAAACTGCTCACAAGCATGACATCAATTGGGGAATCATCTACAATAAGTATTTTCATAAACCAAATTACTCCGCTGCTGCAACTGCTGTCTTGATCCATTCCGACAAAATTGTTTTTATTCTCAGGTTTAAATATTAAGGATATCTCAAAAATTTAACAGGCCAGATCTGCCAGGCAACTCTTCATGAGTTGTCTGGCAGAAACGCGAGTATTCAGGAATTATTTCAATCCGGCTTCTTTATAATAACGCATGGCCCCAGGATGAATCGGGGCTGCCAGACCTTCCAGCATCTGCTTTTTATCGAGATTTTCAAAAGCTATGTGGATGGATTTTAGAAAATCGAAATTCTCGAAAGTTTCTTTTGTGATAGCATAGGCTTTCATGTTGGACATTTTTTCGGAAGTCACAAGGGTGGCTTTTACTCCGAACGTAGGCACATCGACATCATTGACAGCCTTACGGTAATATTTGATTGGAATCTTTGTTTCTATATAATAAGGATACTTGGCTGCCAGGCGAGCCGCCACATCCGGCATTGAAATTATCCGGACATTTTCTTTGACTGAAGCTGCGTTCAAAATCGCGCTTGCAGGATGCCCTACTGTATAAAAGAATGCATCAATTTTTCCTTTTTTGAGCATTCGAGGCGCATCCAGGGCATTAGCTTCTGTTGCTGTGATGTCTTTTTCATAATTAATACCAGCGGAAATGAGAGCATCCACTGAATTTTGTCGATGGCCGGAACCTGGATTTCCAAGATTCACACGTTTTCCGATAAGATCATTGATGTTGTTTATTCCAGATTTTGCGGACGCTACCAGGGTTGCAGCTTCGGAATGAAGGCTGAACAGAGAGCGAAGTTCTGTCTGCGGCCCTTTATCCTTCCATTCTGCCTGACCCTTGACCGCCTGATATTGACGGTCAGACTGGGTAAACCCAAAATCAAGGTCTCCTTTCAGAACGTTATCGATATTATAGACAGATCCATCGGTCACTTCAACCGAAAATCTGATACCGTATTCCTTTTTATTCTTATTTACAATGCGGGCAACAGCCCCGCCTGCCTGATAAAATACGCCGGTCACTCCCCCCGTTCCGATGGTGACGGGTGTGATATCAGCAGCATGGCCGCTGCAAATCATAGCTCCGGGTGCTGAAACAAAACATGACAAAACCAATGTGATGAATAGATGTCTGACTTTCATAGATTTGTCCTCCTTGCATTGTAAATTGTTCAAAGGTTAAATTTGTTTTGCAATATGATTCATAAGTCCGCCGCTTTTGACCAGTTCCTGCATAAAAGGCGGGATCGGTTTTGTTATAAATTTTGCATCTTCTTCAATGAGAATAATCTCGCCAGTATCGAAATCCACAGAAAGAGAATTACCGCTTTCAAATCTGTCTGTTTCATCGCATTCGAGAATGGGAAGCCCCATGTTGAATGCATTTCGGTAAAAAATACGGGCAAAGCTTTTTGCTATCACACATGAAATCCCGGCAGCCTTGATAGCGATGGGTGCATGTTCTCTGGATGAGCCGCAGCCAAAATTTTTGCCGCCTATGATGATATCCCCGGCACTGCTTTTATTGACAAAGTCAGGGTCAGCGTCTTCCATGCAGTGTTTTGCAAGTTCTGCTGGTTCGCTGGTATTCAGATACCGGGCAGGTATGATCAGGTCAGTATCCACATCATCACCGAATTTCCATATTTTTCCTTGTATTTTCATAATCGCTCCTTTTTAATCTTTTTTCACATAACCTGATCCGGGCCGCCGATTTTTCCAAGGACAGCACTTGCAGCTGCCACCACCGGGCTTGCCAGATAGACCTCGCTTTCCGGGTGTCCCATGCGGCCTACAAAATTTCTGTTGGTCGTGGCAACAGCTTTTTCACCTTTAGCCAGGATACCCATATGGCCGCCAAGGCATGGGCCGCAGGTCGGAGGGCTTATTATTGCTCCTGCGTCCAGAAAGATTTTAAACAGACCTTCATCCATAGCTGTCCGGTATATCCAGGGCGTAGCCGGGATTATGATCAGACGCAGACCTTTTGCTATTTTTTTGCCTTTGAGAATGGAGGCAGCAGATCTCATATCCTCAATACGACCGTTGGTACATGATCCTATCACCACCTGATCTATTGCAATTTCTCCCACATCACTTATGCCTCGGGAGTTCTCAGGAAGGTGGGGAAAGGCAATCTGGGGTTCGATATTTGAGACATCATACTCTTTTACAAGCGTGTATTCTGCATCTTCATCACTGGTATAAAATTTGTATTCTCTTTTCGCCCGACCGGATACATATTCTTCGGTAGCTTCATCAGGAATAAAAATTCCGTTTTTTGCTCCTGCCTCAATAGCCATGTTTGCCATAGTGAGCCGACCGGCCATGCCAAGGTTGTCTATTACAGAGCCGGTAAATTCCATTGACCGGTAAAGGGCACCATCTACTCCGATATCTCCGATGGTATATAAAATCAAATCCTTGCCTTCCACATAAGGATTCAATTTTCCCGTAAAAACAAATTTCATAGTTTCAGGAACCTTGAGCCAGACCTCTCCTGTCACCATTGCTGCCGCAAGATCGGTGGAACCCATACCAGTGGCAAAAGCGCCTAAGCCGCCATAGGTGCAGGTGTGGCTGTCAGCACCGATAATGAGATCTCCGGGAAGGACGAGTCCCTGTTCCGGCAGAAGAGCGTGTTCCACACCCATCTCACCTGCATCATAAAAATATGTAAGATCCTGCGCTTTGGCAAATTCTCTCAAAACTTTGGCCTGCATGGCGGAGTTGATATCCTTGTTCGGGACAAAATGATCCGGGACAAGAATGACCGCATTTTTATCGAATACCTTGGTAGCACCGCTTTTTTCGAACCTGTCGATGGATATGGGCGCTGTGATATCGTTTGCCAGTGCAATATCGACTCTGGCGTTTATAAGATCACCCGGTTCCACTCGGTCAAGGTCGGCATGTGCGGCAAGAATTTTTTCCGTAATCGTCATCGACATAATACCATTCTCCTTACGTTATTGATTTTCACACAATTCTGGCTTAATCTCCGTCAGTTTTCAAAACAGACAGAAAAGCGGACTGGGGCAACATCACCTTTCCAACCATCTTCATGCGTTTTTTTCCTTTTTTCTGTTTTTCCAAGAGTTTCCGCTTCCTGGAGATATCTCCGCCGTAACATTTGGCAGTCACATCCTTTCTATATGCGGACACAGTGCTTCTGGATATAATTTTTGCACCGATAGCACCCTGAATTGCAATCTTGAACATCTGCTTGGGGATTTCATCCTTGAGCCTGTTGCAGGCAAGCCTTCCTCGCTCTACGGCTCTTTCCTGATGAATCAATTGGGCCAAAGCATCCACTTTCTCGCTGTTTATAAGGATATCGAGCTTGACAAGATCGGTTTCCCGGTAGTCAATGAGTTCATAATCAAAGGAGCCATAACCCTGGGTCACGGATTTGAGCTTGTCATAAAAATCGTAAACAACTTCGGCCAGGGGGAGCTCAAACATCATTTCCAGTCTGTTGTTAGTAAGATACTGATAATTTTTATTTATACCCCTTCGATCCAGGCAAAGTTTCATTACAGGCCCCATGTATCTGTCTGGAATGATGATGGACGCTTTGATAAAAGGCTCTTTGGTCATCTCGATTTTTGTGGGGTCAGGATAAAGAGCCGGGTTATCAATTATAAAATTTGTCCCGTCATTTAAAAACACTTCATATTGAACCGAGGGAGCAGTTAGAATCAGGGAAAGATCATACTCCCTTTCCAGCCTTTCCTGGACAACTTCAAGGTGGAGCAGGCCCAGAAAACCGCAGCGAAACCCAAAGCCTAAAGCAGCGGAACTGTCTTTTTCATAAATCAGGGCAGCATCGTTTAATTTGAGTTTTTCCAGGGCCGTTGCAAGATCTGCGTAACCATCTGATGCAACCGGATAAATCGAGGAAAAAACCACCGGTTTGGCTTCCTTGAATCCAGACATAGGTGTTTTGCAGGCATTCTTTTTCAAGGTGATTGTATCACCGCAGCGAGTGTCACTGACAGTCTTTATCCCTGCAATCATATAGCCTACCTGCCCGGCTTCTATCGATTTTTTCGGTATTCTGACAATCTGGAAAATACCGACCTCTTCGACCTTGTATGCAGCGTTGTTGGACATGAATTTTATGGTATCTCCTGCGCTTATACTGCCCTGAAACACCCTGAAATGAACAACTGTTCCCCGAAAAGGATCATAGTGGGAATCGAAAATCAAAGCTTTCAAAGGGCCGTCAGGATCTCCTTCGGGCGGGGGCAGGAGAGTAATAGTGCCTTCAAGAACATCTTCGATCCCGGTTCCGTCCTTTGCCGAAGCCAGAATCGATGTTTCAGGATCAAGTCCGAGATCCTCTTCAATCTGTTTTTTCACGCGCTCAATATCAGCAGACGGCAGATCAATTTTGTTGATAATCGGAATGATTTCAAGATCATGTTCCATAGCCAGATAGAGGTTGGCCAGAGTCTGGGCTTCAACTCCCTGGCTTGCATCTACCAGCAGTAAAGCGCCTTCACAGGAAGCTAATGCCCGTGAAACTTCATAGCTGAAATCCACATGTCCAGGTGTGTCTATCAGATTTAAAAAATAATTTTTGCCATCTCTGGCCTTGTAAGGAAGACAGACAGTCTGACTTTTGATTGTAATGCCTCTTTCCCGCTCAATATCCATGCTGTCGAGAATCTGGTCTTGAAAATCTCTGGCAGATACTATATCCGTGGTCTGGATAAGGCGGTCGGACAAAGTTGACTTTCCATGGTCGATATGTGCGATAATACTGAAATTTCTTATGTTTTTCATATTTTACTATATCTGTTTTCGCGGGTTCATACCGCTTGTATCGAGTTAATGCAATGTGGAAAAGTCGGTTGACATGGTCGATTTTTCCGATTATAAATAACAATTTACGTTAAGATAATTTGATGATATCTACCAAAATGTCAATACTTATGTCAAGCCTGTGCTTATACTCATTTACGGATCTTTAAACCTTCAAGCTCAAGAATATAGCAAATGGATACTGTCAGCATCTTGATTGTCGACGACGATGATGCCATCAGATTTTTGATGAATGAATTTGTCGAAATGGTAGGGTATAAAGCCTTCATGGCTTCCAGTGGAGAAGAAGCTCTTGAAGTGCTGAAGGAAAATGTTGTAGATGTAGTACTCACAGACATCATGATGCCAGGAATTGACGGGCTTGAACTCACTGGAAAAATAAAAAAAATTTATGATGTGGAAGTGATTGTCATGACCGGATACAGCGGGGATTATTCCTATGAGAATGCCGTAGATAAAGGCGCTTCAGATTTTGTTTTCAAACCGGTCAGATTCGAGGAACTGCTCTTGAGGATAAAGAGAGTCCTGAAGGAACGAAGGCTCAGAAAGGAGCTGCAAAAACTGGCCATCACTGATGGCCTGACAAAATTGTACAATTCCAGGCATTTTTACCATCAATCTGAAATGGAGATAGAACGGTGCAAGCGGCATAAACACCCTTTATCTCTTCTGATAATGGACATAGATTTTTTCAAAAGCTATAATGATACCTATGGCCATCTGGCCGGAGACAAGGTCTTGTCCAGAATTGGCTGGATAATCCGTTCATGTTTGAGAAAATCGGATTCGGCATACAGGTACGGCGGGGAAGAATTTATAGCTCTCCTGCCGGAAACTGGAATTGATGATGCCATACCTGTTGCCAGAAGGATACGTGAAGCTGTCGAACATGAAGCATTTTATCCAGAACATGATGAGGAAGTTCATATCACCATCAGTATAGGGGTGACTGAATTTGGCATGAGAGAAAAGCTGAAATCATTTATCAAAAGATCGGATGATGCCCTTTTTTGTGCCAAACAAAACGGCAGAAACCGGATTAACTGCATAATGCCTCAAATTGACATTGACCAGTCTGACTCCGAATGACACCAATTAAACTCAAACCTGAGTATATAAAACCTGCAAACGATTTTTCCCCTGAATATTGTTTTATAAAAGATCCGAAACAGGATCAGGTAAAACAAATTCTGTATCTTTACAAATCCCAGGGATGGTGGAACTCTAAAATTGGTGATAACTATAGTCTTGTCAGAGCTATAATCGCAGGCAGCCACTTATTCTCTGTAGCCATTAACAAGAAAAAAAATGAAATCCTCGGAATGGGCAGAGCCATAAGTGATGGTGCAAGTGATGCCTATATTCAGGATGTTATGGTAAAAAATGAATTCAGGGAATTCGGGATTGGTTCCATGATTATACAAACCCTTGTCAAACAACTTTATGAAGAAAAAATCGGATGGATCGGCCTTGTTGCCGAGCCTGGATGCAAACCTTTTTATAGCCGGATGGGATTTCAGCCTATGGCCGGCGCTGTACCAATGCTGCATAAAAAAATATGAAAATAACACAAATGAACCCAAAACCTCTCGTTGTTTCAGATTATCAAAATCTAAAAACGTTTTTTGATCCTCAACCCCATGATCTCTGCACTTATTCTCTGCCCTCTGTAATAGTCTGGTCAACTCATCTGTTCTGGCCCAACTATGTAACAGACGGCAGTAGCCTTGTTATATCTTATGAATATGCTTCAAAATTTGCTGACAAAAGGCATATGATCCTGCCTCTCTCTCTTGACAGGGAATTTACACCGGAAAAGTTATTCAACATAGCCGGAGAACTCGGATTTTCCCAGTTCAAATCAATACCCGAAGAATATATCGATAAGCACGGCAGGGAGCAAATCGAAAAATTCTTTAAAATCGAAGAACAGACCCGGATGGAAGATTATGTCTATCTGACCGAAGACCTGGCAGACTTAAAAGGTAATCGGTACTCGAAAAAAAGAAACCTTATCAATCAGTTTATAAAAGAATATGTGAATAAAAACAGAATTGAAACAAGGCTGATTACCCGCACGGATTCTGCTGAGTGTATAGATTTTCTCGAAAAATGGTGTATTGAAAGGGATTGCGACAGTGATCCTGACGAAGATCTTGCATGTGAAAAACAGGCAGCCATAAATTCTCTTGAAAATATCGAGTCCATCGGCATGAAAGGTTTGCTCATAAAGATCGACGGCAAAATCAGTGCATTCGGTATTGGGTCACGCATCAACGACAATATGGGAGCGCTTCATTTTGAAAAGGCATTTCCCAATATTAAAGGACTGTACCAGTTTCTGGACAGGGAATGCGCTCGCACCCTGTTTTCAGAATTCAAATATATCAATAAAGAAAGTGACATGGGTATGCCGGGGCTTGCAAAGGCCAAGCAATCTTATTATCCTGTCATGATGGTCAAATCTTTTGGCTTGAAGATACGGCAGGACATCACAATTTAGAAAAAATTTATTTATCCAATACCGAATCGAAAAAACAAAAAAGATGGCCAGGGTATGAGAAAGATCAAGGCTCCCGAATCAAGCGCACCAGTTCATCAGTGGACATTTTCCCGCTCATATCAGCACCTTCAAGCAGGCTGCCTGCAAGATTTCTTTTGTGCTGGTGAAGCTTGACAATTTTTTCCTCAATGGTGTTTTTTGCAACCAGCTTGTATATGGTAACAGGATATTTCTGCCCGATTCTGTGGGCGCGGTCAGATGCCTGATCCTCAACCGCCGGATTCCACCAGGGGTCCATATGAATTACATAGGAGGCAGCCGTCAGGTTCAGTCCAAGTCCTCCTGCCTTCAGGCTTATGAGGAAAAGATCTCCTTCGCCTGCCTGGAAAGCGTCCACCTCCTGTTTACGTTTTTTTGCAGGTGTCGATCCATCCAGATAGCGATAATTTATTTTTTGCTTGTCAAGATATTTTCTTATGATGGACAGGTGTCCCACAAACTGGCTGAAAACCAGGGCTTTATGCCTATTTTCAAGGAGTTCACCTACCATTTTACCGAAGATGTCGAGCTTGGCGCTTGGGAGTTTTGTTTTGGGCAGAATCAGTTGAGGGTTGCAGCATGCCTGACGTAATTTCATAATCTGGGCCAGAATTTCTATATGACGGCCTCCATTTTCCCTGCTATCTTCGATATTTTCCAGTGCCTTCTGACGTAATGCCTCGTAGAAAGCCATCTCCTCTTTGCTCATTTCAACCTGAAGCACCACTTCTGTACGGGGAGGCAGTTCGTCAAGAACCTGGGATTTTATTCTTCTCAGCAAAAATGGCTGGATAAGTTTTTTGAGTCTGAGCCTGGCCTCCTTGTCTTTATTTTTTTCTATGGGTACGGCAAAACGTCCGTTAAAATGTTTTCTTGAACCGAGAAAACCAGGATTTATAAAATTGAACAGGGTATGAAACTCGCCCAGATGATTTTCTATGGGCGTGCCGGTCGTGATCATTTTAAATTTGCCTTTTAAGGTCATGGCAGCGCGTGATCGTTTGGCCATGACGTTTTTGATGGCCTGAGCTTCGTCCAGAATAATAGTCTGCCACTTGACGGAGGCCAGAAGTTCGGATTCCTGCTGTAACAAGCCATAGCTCGATACTACAAGATCGAAGGGGCCGGCATTTTCGATTATTTCTTTCCGTTTTTTTCCGCCAAAGGATATCGGGTTTATAGTAGGCGCGAACCGGGCTGCCTCTGAAATCCAGTTTGCACATACGGAAGTGGGCGCTACCACAAGAGTACTGCCTCCTGGCGCACGTTCCAGAACGATGGCAAGAGCCTGAATGGTTTTTCCAAGTCCCATGTCATCAGCAAGACACGCACCCACTTTCATATGAGCCAGCCTGGCCAGCCACTTGAATCCTTCGATCTGATAATCTCTGAGTTCCGCCTTGAGGTTGGAAGGAATGAGAGGGTCTACAGCCAGCCCTTTCCGGATCTGATCAAGGCGAAGTTTCCAGGTTTTGTCTGTTTCAATGTTCGTAAATCCTTCAATCAGATCCTCGAAAATCTGAGCGGCAAGGGGATGAAACTGGATCTTTTTTCTTTTCTTCTGAGAAAAAGCATTCATCTCTTCCAGACGCCTGCGGAATTCGTTTGTAAGAGACAGGAAACTGCCATCTTCGAAGGGGATGAACCTTGTCTTGTTTTCTGCGATCAAATCAAGCAGTTCTTTTATATTTATAACCTGTTTATCATCGATTTGTAATTCACCGCTGATCTCAAACCAATCGTCTTTCGAACAAAATTTCAAATGCAGGCTGCTGGACGAAATTTCTCTGGTTACCTTCAATGGTTTGCCTTCAGGCCATTTAATCCATACTTCTTTTCTTTCCTGCATTTCCCGGATTTCTATTAAAAACCGGAGGCAGTCTTCAGGCTCATCAAATGTCCACAGATAGTTGTTATGATGAAAGATGGAAAGAGTGGGACACTGCTCTTCCATTAAAGCGATTCTTTCTTTTTCCGCTGCAAGATCCCGGACAGTCTGAATCCTGCTGCCATTTATTTCCGATATAAGATGAGCTGCGCCCTGTCCTGGTTTGAGCAGAGGGTCTTCTTTCGAAAATGGCTGTACAAATATTTCCAGCCTGAATCCTTTTCCGGCAGGTGTAAGATGAATACAGGGAGTTGTATCAGACAGGACTTCCTCAACACTTTCGGATCTGCCTTCTATAGAAGAATGAACCGTAACGATAGAAGATAAGCCTGCAACCGAATCCATAACTTTCTTTTTTGCGGATATTGGTATTGTCAGCCCATTAATTCCCAATATTTTCGCTATCTGTCGATGTTCATCAGATAACTGGATCACCCTGAAACGAGTTGGGGATTCTTCTATGATTTCCACAACATCTTCGCTGACTTTGGGAATCATACGGATTTTATAGTTATTTTTTTCCTGTTCCACTATTACTTCAGGCGGGCCTTTGACAATTTCAACGGGTGTCATGGCCGAATCTTCCAAAAATACCAGAGGATGCCCCACAAGGGCAGGCAGAGCTTTTGAATAGTCTATGTTATAGGATACACCATAATGATAATTGGATTCCTTTTCTATGGAAGTACTTATCTGTCTATCCCTGGGAGTAAGATAATCCAGGCTCTTGTGGTTGAGCAGTCTTGACAAAGCTACAGGACGGCCTTTGCTCCAATTTCCTTTTGCTGTCAGTTTTTGAACTTTTGGATTTATTTCGACATTTTTGTCTGTATATTTGAATATCCATACAAGGCGCATCAGCGCTGCTTTTTTTCTGTCTTTATCCAGGATTCTTCCGAGAGCTGTCAGGCTCTTCTGCCAGGGATCTTCAATCCGGATAAAAGGAACGATAGATTTTATTCCGTATTTTTTTTCTATGTTTTTTACATATGTCTTATAGCCGGCATATTTGCTTCCACAGTGATATATGAGTGATGCCGCTTCCAGGGCAACCCACATCATGTCTACGGATACAGCCTTTTCATGGATTTGTTTCAGCCGGGTTATGATGTTCTCATCAAGTGATCCTTTTGTCCAGTAGCCTGCCAGAGCACAAAACAGGAAAGCGAGTTCATCCATTTGAGAGAAAGGATCTGAAATCATTTCCTGTATATTATCTTTGTGGCCTGAAAGAGAATGGATGATGGATGTAAATGCTTTGAATGCGGTATGAGTAAATGTATTCTGGTATTGTCTTTTTAAGGATTCAGCAGCAAATCCTTCTGCCATGGATAAAAGGGATACGTCCTGAAGTTTTAATAGTGCTAGGACGTAAAAGATACCAGATATGCCTTGAAAATATGCCTTTTTTTTGCCGACTCGCCTGCGAAGTTCTGTAAGATCTGCTTCGAATATTTTTACTGCATTTTCGTTTTTACCAGACACGAAATCTATCCATCCTAAAATTCCGCCGCTGTAATCCGAAGATCCTATCTGCCTTATCAGTTTATCCGCTTCGTTGACTCTGCCTCCTAAAACGAGTCTGGAAGAAAGGTGAGAAAAAAATCCGGGTTTTTCATATTCGGGAATTCTTTTTAAAAAAGATTCGTTCATGGCATAATTAAGAGCTTCACGATCCGACTCAAGATCCTGGGCTGTATTTATAAAAATCCGGTACAGCGCATATGTCTGAATATCCATTTCCAGAGTTGAAAACCATTTGGGATCAAAAGGCCGGTTACATATGGAAACCAGAGGAGCATGTTCTCTGTATTCCCTGGTGCAGCGATTGGATAGAAGTCGGAAGCTCTCATTGTGAAGGGATACATCATGGGTATATATGCTGATACGAAAATCTCGCATATATCTTCTGCATTTTTCGGAAGAGTTCTGACGATAGCGGTTGCTGACAGGCAATGTCTCCCTGACTGCCACTGCCATTTTCTTGAATTTGTCTCCCCAGATCGCTTTTCTGCTTATGACTTCGATCACTGCCGGATCACATCTGAGATTTTCATCTATAAGGTTTTTTTTTCGTAATTTTTCAAGATAAGGAACCAGATCATCGACATCACACTTCAGCTTTGTGGGAAAAAGTGATTTCACTTTTTTAATGCATTTTGCCAGATTTTCAGGTGTGACCGGTTCGTATATGATAGAAAGCATCTGAATCAGTGCTTTTTCAAAAGCAGACAAAGTATTGTAAGCATCGGTCAGTTTATTCATGATAGCTCGGTGATCTGTATTCATAAAGGCTCCGTCGTTATCGGTTTCCTTGAATATTGGTTTTCAGGGAATATTGGTTTTCAGGCAAAAATTTCACTATTAAAAATTTCACCATTAAAAATGGCTCAGTATATCATAAGAAATTTGTATATGCTACAGGCAAAATACTATTCTGTCACGATTGTCATATCGAGTATGGATGAAATATTTTCAATAGACTCGCTTTTCCCTGTTTGACAATATAGCTTTGTAAATGATATGAGATAGAGAAAACGTTAAAAAAATCAGAAAAAATCAAAAACGTATATTTAAAAACTTACATTGATTGGCATAGGAGAAAAATCTATGAAACAATTCGGGTTTAAGTATCTGGCAATGATCATTTATTCTCTACTATTTTTCATATGTTCCACAGGTTCAGGAGGTGCAGAACCGTTGAAAGTCGGAATCCTGGATTTCCCTCCTTTTGCCATAGTCAAAGGAATGGACGAACCGAAAGGTATTCTGGTCGATCAGGCTGCCAGAATTCTTAAAAAAGCATCCATTGATTATGAAATGCGAGGTTATCCGCCTAAACGGCTTTATAATAACATTGCTCTGGGGCATACGGATCTTATGATCGGTATCAAAGGAGTTCCCGCTTATGAAGGCAAGGTTCTGTACAGCAGCATGCCACTTAATCAGATTGATTTGAGGGTTTACACAATCGGTGATAAAAAATTACCCACCTCAATAAAAGAACTGGCAGGCAAGACCTTCATTTCTTTGCGGGGATATGGATATGGAGGACTGGTACAATTTTTAGATGATCCGGCCAGCAAGATAACGCTTGATCCTTCGAAAAACCACAAAAGCGCTTTTTTAAAACTCAAGGCGGAAAGAGCCGATTACCTGCTCGACTATAACCGCCCTGTTCTTGAAATGTTGAAAAACAATCCCATAGAAAACTTGAAATCAAGTTCAATTTTTAAAATATATCTTTATTTTGCAATATCTCACAAAACGGCAGGTGGGCAAAAAATCATGGATCAATTGGAAAAAGCGTTTTTGCAATTGAAAAAAGATGGTCAGATTGTGGAATAGAAAAAAATCGAAAAGAAGGAAATGTCCCTGAACTGAGTTCAGGGACATTTTTATGTAGAACAGTTGGCAGGCCGTACCTGCCCTTGGCGACAGGTACAGTGTATCGTCCCGAGTCAGGGACATAGTTGCTTTGGGGCAGGATATATCCTTGAGAATATCCAGATCTTCGGGTGGCCGTATCACGACCTGACTTATAACGATATCTTAATGAAGAATCTGACTCAAGAATAACTTCGTTCTTTCGTGCTGCGGATTATTGAAAAACTCATCCGGTTCGTTTTCTTCCACAATTTTACCGTAATCCATGAAGAGAACCCGGTGGGCAACACTTTTTGCAAATCCCATTTCATGAGTGACCACTATCATAGTCATGCCCTCTGTTGCAAGACTTATCATCACATCAAGCACTTCTTTCACCATTTCAGGGTCCAATGCGGAAGTCGGCTCGTCGAAAAGCATGACCTGGGGTTTCATACACAGGCTTCTGGCAATGGCCACACGCTGTTGCTGACCTCCGGAAAGCTGGCCGGGATATTTTTTTGCCTGCTCTGCAATATGAACTTTTTCCAAGTAATACATGGCAGTATCTACAGCTTCGGCTTTTGGAACCTTTTTTACCCATATGGGGCCTAAAGAAAGATTTTCCAGAATGGTCAGATGGGGAAAAAGGTTGAAGTGCTGAAACACCATGCCGACCTCTTCCCTGATTTTCTCGATATTCTTGAGGTTGTTTGTCAGTTCGATATCGCCAACGATAATCTGGCCCTTCTGATGTTCTTCAAGACGATTGATGCAGCGGATCAAAGTCGATTTGCCGGAACCGGAAGGCCCGCAGATCACGATCCTCTCCTGGCGTCTGACATTTAAATCAATGTTTCTCAAAACATGAAACTCGCCATACCACTTATGCATCCCAAGAATTCGGATTATCGGCGTATCTTCCGGGTCTGCCTTTTTTTGCTGGATTTCTTTGTTTTCGCTCATATAAATACCTGATATTCGATGATGTTAATTGATGGTCATAGCCGTTTCTGTCACTTATCCAGTTCTCTTTCAAGTCTGCGGCTGTAACTTGACATGGCATAGCAGCAGACGAAATAAATCAGGGCTATGAAAATATAGGCTTCAGCGGAAAAACCCATCCACTTTGGATTTGAGATAGTCGACTGAGTGGTTTTTAAAAGATCGTACAATGCAATGATAACGACTAAGGATGTGTCCTTGAAAGCTGAAATCAAGACCCCCACTGTTGGCGGAATTACGACTTTGAGAGCCTGGGGCAGGATAATCAGCCGCATTTTCATGTAATAGTTTAATCCAATGGCCTCTGCTGCCTCATATTGTCCTTTTGGTATGGCCTGCAAGCCTCCCCTTACAACCTCTGCTACATAGGCTGCCGTAAAAAGGATGATTGCTATCTGCGCCCGCAGAATCTTGTTGATAGTCAACCCTTCGGGCAGAAAAAGGGGGAACATGACAGAAGACATGAACAACAGGCTGATCAGAGGGACTCCTCGAATCAATTCGATATAGATCACACACAAAGATTTGATTGCAGGCATTGTAGACCGCCTGCCGAGAGCGAGAACTATGCCAAGCGGATATGCTGCCACCATGCCGAACACTGACAATAACATGGTCAGGGGCAGGCCGCTCCATTGGCTGCTTTCAATTGGAGGCAGGCCGAGTACACCGCCTTTCATCAGAAGACCCATGATCACAAGGCCGATGATCCAGGCATATGCCAGACTTTTTTTCCAGTTGTTACGGTTCTGGCTGCATAAAAGAAGAGTCACAAGAAGAATCATGGCAACCAGGGGCCGCCATTGCTGATCATGTGGGAAAAAACCGAAAATAATAAAACGGAAATTTGCGTAAATGACAGACCAGCATGCGCCATCTGCCTGCTGGCATTCAGCCCCTGAAGATGTCCACATGCTTTCAATAAAAGCCCAGTTGACAAAGGGCGGGACAACTTTCCACAGGATGTAGAGTATTGCCAGAGTAATGATGGAATTGATCGGCCCGTTAAAAAGGTTGTGCCTGATCCATCCGATTATGCCAACACTGGCTATCGGTGGTTTGACATTATCTGCATCATCATGGATCGAATTATTGTTGTTGCTTAACACTTCACTCATTATCTTTCCTATCGCTTCCCCTATCGCTCTACAAGGGCCATTTTTTTATTGTACCAGTTCATGAAAACAGAGGTCGAAAGGCTGAAAAAAAGATAGACCACCATTATAAGACAGACACCCTCAATAGCCTGGCCGGTCTGATTGATTGTCGTATTAGCAACCGAGACGAAATCCGGGTATCCTATGGCAATGGCAAGAGAACTGTTTTTAGTCAGATTGAGCAGCTGGCTTGTCAGAGGCGGAATGATTACCCTCAGAGCCTGGGGAAGTATCACCAGATGAAGGATCATGCCGGGTTTCAACCCTAAGGACATGGCAGCCTCGGACTGACCGTGGCTGACCGATTGTATCCCGGCCCGGACAATCTCGGCCACAAAGGCCGCTGTATATAATACCAGTCCAAGCAGTAAAGCACCGAATTCCGGGCTGATATTTGCTCCTCCGACAAAATTGAATCCTGAAAGAACAGGGGTGTTCATGGCTGAAGGCGCTCCTCCCGCCAACCATGCAAGACAGGGCATTCCCAGCAGAATCAGGGCAGAAACCCGTATTACTGGAAAGGATCTGCCTGTTTCATCCTGGCGTTTTCTCGCCCATTGTTTGAGAAAGAACACGCCTGTACATCCAATGATAAAAGCGATAAGCATATATTTATGGATCGGATGAGATTCGGGTACAGCAAAGACAAGCCCCCGGTTGGTCAAAAATACTCCGTCCATAGGGTGTATGGCCTGTCGGGGCGATGGCAGAGTTTCATAAAAAATAGCATACCAGAAAAAGAGTTGTAAAAGTACTGGAACATCCTGGAATACTTCAATATAAATTGCTGCCAGCTTCGACATGAGCCAGTTGGAAGAAAGGCGTGCTATACCAATAAATGTACCTAAAATCACAGTTAAGACGATACCAATAAAGGCAACTTTCAAGGAGTTGAGGACACCCACGAAAAGAGCCTTGGCATAAGTATCGGCAGCTGAATAGGAAATCATGGATTCGCCTATTTCAAATGATGCCTCTTTCTGCATGAACCCAAATCCGGTGGCTATGGACTGTCTTTCCAGATTCGCCTGGGTATTTGAAAAAAGGTAATACCCGATAACGGCCACGACAATCAGGGCTGTCACCTGGAAAAAAATTGCTCGTTTGTCAGGATCATTCCAGAAGGGAATGGACTCAGGTTTTATAGATATGGAAGAATCAATTGGTTCAGGCTGCATTTCAGGCCCTTATTGTTTTTGTACTGTTTAAAATCATAGGGCAATTTCTTCCCGAGTTTAAACCAAAGACACGGGAAGAAATTGCCAGAAGATAATATTAATTGCTGTCATGCCTGAAAAAGCACATGACTGCTGCTATTTGAAGGGCGGGGAGTACATCAGGCCACCATTGGTCCACAGAGCGTTAAGACCGCGTTTCAAAGCCAGGGAAGTGTTCAATCCAACGTTTCTTTCAAAAACTTCACCATAATTGCCGACCTGCTTGATTATATTGTAAGCAAAATTTTCATCCAGACCAAGAGCTTTGCCGTTGCCAGGAGAAACGCCCAGAAAACGTTGAACCTTGGGGTTTTTATCCTTGAGCATTTCATCCACATTTTTGGAATCAATCCCGAGTTCTTCAGCGTTTATCATTGCAAGTACTGCATAGTGAACAACATCTTTCCACTGGTTATCGCCGTGGCGGACAGCAGGAGCTAATGGTTCTTTGGAAATGACTTCGGACAGAATTATGTAGTCAGCCGGATTAGGTGCTACAGCGCGAGTTCCTGCCAACTGAGATATATCGGATGTCATGCAGTCGCATCTGCCTGCAAAGAAAGCTTTTTGAAGTTCTGCTGTGTTTTCGATTACAACGGGTTTCCAGGTCAAGTTATTGGCCCTGAAATAATCTGCTGCATTCAGTTCTGTAGTCGTTCCGGGCAGTACACATACCGAAGCTCCATTAAGCTCTTTTGCATTGTTTACACCCAGTTTTTTGGGAATCAGAAAACCCTGACCATCATAATAATTGACCTGGACAAAATCAAGTCCCAGAGCAGTGTCACGATTCAGAGTCTGAGTGGCATTACGACAGAGTACGTCGATCTCTTTGGATTGCAGAGCTGTAAAGCGCTGAACCGCTGTCAGAGGAATAAACTTGACTTTGCTGGCATCTCCAAAAACTGCTGTTGCGATAGCCCTGCCCGTATCCACATCCAGCCCTTTCCACACACCTTTTTCATCAGGCATACCAAATCCGAAAAGGTTTCCGTTCACACCGACTGTCACAAACCCTTTTGCTTTTACATCCTCAAGAGTACCAGCCATGCAAAGACTGGCTGCGAACATAAGAACCATTGCTGCTGCCACAAGAACTTTCAAACTTTTCATCTTTCTTGTCTCCTTTTTTTCAGGTAATCTATGAATTACCTTCATCAATTATAATGTGATTAATAAATTAGATTCGTTATCAAATCACTTCATATATTGCAAGCAAAAGGTTGATAAAAAAAAGTTTTTTTTGATTCTTTTTTTTCCAAACGCCCTATATGTTGAATTTGCTTGAAAAGAAACCGGATGTTGATGTACTGTGAAAATATCTCAATGGCAGTAAATTATCTTGAAATCTGCATCATCAAACATCATTCGGGGGGAGACAAATGAAAAGCAATAAAAAAAACATGGTTTCTCATCTTTTTCAGATCATCCTGACAATATCGGTCATTGGTACAATCCTTTTTCTGCCCGGCATTGAAATCAGCCATGAAAACGGCTGTATCATCGGCCCTGCAAACTGCATGGCTGCTGATGCAGGCACTGCCCTGAGCGTGACAGGAAAGGCATTTTTAAAGACTGTACAAAATGCAGCCTGGCAGCCTTTGAAAAAAGGAGGAGCTGTTTTTAACGGCAATGCAATAAAAACCGGAGCCGGATCATTTGTCCGCATTCTTGCTCCAAACGGTTCCATGATCCGAATTTCCGGGCAGAAGGAAACTGTGCTTCGATTTTCCGGACAGAAAACAAATTCCAGAGCAAAAAAGGAAGACAGAGTTGGCGGCCTGTCCGATTTTGTGGCCGAATTTATCAGTCCATATTCCAAAACACGTATAAATGCGGTCAGGAGCTTGACAGATCCCATAAAAGAAGAATGGGCAGCATTTTGCCGGGTCAGAAATCTTTCCACAGAAAAAATCGATGCAGCCCTTCAATTGTCTGCCCTCTACTACAATAGAAAAGAGCAGGGCAGGGCAGCCTATATCCTGTGGAAACTCAATTATCTGTTTCCTGAAAATGCAGGCTTGAAAGTCCTTGCAGACAAAGCGTCGAACGATCATAAAAATTCTGGATCATGGACACTGTTAAACAGCGGGAGCGGAAAACCTGTCCCTATTGTATCACAGGCCCGGATACCAGAAGGAAACCATGTAAATATTAAATATAAAGGTAAAGGGCAAAATTATGTATACCTTTTCAAATCCGTGCAGAAATCAGGAAAAGATATTCAAACCCGCCGCCTGATTCCTCAAGTGAAAGAAAACTTTTTTTTAGAAATCCCCTGTTATGCCAGCAAAAATAATTCTGGGAAAAATTTTTCCAGCGATATTCAGTCCGGGCTTATGGTTACAAAAGCAGATCAGGTGGATGTACGATCCGATAAAACGCCTTTTTCAAAAATAGGAAACAGCTTAAAAAAAGGCCAGGTAGTCCGGCTGGTGAAAAGTTCCGGAAGGCGTTGTCATATCAAAATCGATGACAGGACAGCAGGCTGGGTACTTTGCAGGCAATTGAAAAAACTGGATCTTGCAAAAGATACTCCAATCAGAGATTTTGATCTGAGTCTTTCTGAAAAAGATTTGGAAGGAATGTATTTTATATGGGGCTATATAGCTGCCGGCCCTGTCCCGGAATCTCTTGTGGCACAAAGCATATCAGATGTCGAAGCCCTTTTAAAACAGGATGATTCAACAATTACTCCTGATAACATAGCCAGAATTCTGCCGGATGTGTGCGGCGCAGTTCTATCATCTTCCTTATCGTACAGATAAACGAAACTACCTACTATGATCTCGAACCAAAGGATGCCCGGATTTTTCAAGATGTTGCTGGCGCTGACTCTTGCTATTCTTTTTGCCCTTCCCGATTTCTCGGCAATAGGATCATTTTTATTGAGGCGCTTTGAAAATCGCACAATAGATTCACGATTTCTCATAAGAAGTGCTGAAGCAGTGGATGACAGGCTGCCTGTAGTTATCGTTTTCATTGACAATGAATCAGCGCTTGCTCACGGATATAGATCGCCTACTCCGAGAACTCTTCTGGCTGACACTATAAATGTTCTGGATGCAAAAGGCGCAAAAGTGATCGGTGTTGATGTTCTTCTGGACAGATCATATAATGAAAAAGAAGATGCAATGCTCGAATCGGCTATTGTAAATTCAGAAGCAGAAATCGTTTTAGTCGATCAGATCAATGAAGCTGAGTCCGAAAAGAAAAATGAACCTGTTACAAGCCTTCTGCCTCGTTTTGCAAAGGTTGCCAGCAGAGGCTTTTCCATATCAAGAAACGACGGTGACGACTATCACAGATGGGCAAGGATTTATCCATACAAAGGTCTTGAAGATATAGCGGTCGCTATTTATAAATCATATACGGGGAAAATTGATTTTCTGCCTGAAAGACTGGCTATAGACGAGCAGAATCCCTGGGTACTCTTAAATTTTTGCGGAACACCGTCCAGGGTTTACAGCGAAAATCCTCATTTCATGGTTTTTTCAGCATCTGAAGTTCGAGATATTCCGAAAATTTTTTTTAAAGACAAGATAATTTTGATCGGTTCAGCTATTGAGGATTTAGGAGATATTTTCCTTACTCCTTTCAGTATTCGAAAAAATGATTATATGCCCATGTTCGGCGTGGAATTACAGGCATTGAGGCTGAAGATGTTCTTTCAGAATGCGTACCTGTACCCTGTAAAAAATTCCCGTCAATTCGGCTATCTCCTGTTTTTATTTTTTATCGCATGTACAGGGTTTCTTTTTTTCCGCCCGGTAGCAGCCTTAATCTGGCTTCCAGTCTGCGCTCTGACCTGGTCTTTTATCAGCGTTTATATATTCATAAAATTTCAAGCAATCGTGCTGGCAGCATATCCTGTGGCGACCCTGTTATTCCTTTTTATTTTCTGCCAGTGGCTCATTCGCATAACCGAGCGCAAGTATGCAAGTTTTCTCAAAAGCTCGTTTCAACGTTATATTTCCCCTGTGCTTGTGGAACAGCTGGCAAAAAGCAGGCTTCCGCTGTCTCTGGGTGGGGAAAAAAAGAATCTGACTATCCTTTTTTCGGATTTAAAAGATTTTTCAAGTGTTGCCGAACAAATGGACAGCGAACAGTTAATGCAGTTTCTCCACATTTATTTCGATGAAATGACAAAGGTTTTATTCCAGGAAAAAGGAACTCTCGATAAATATATCGGGGATGCGATCATGGGATTTTTCGGAGCGCCGACTCCTCTTTACGCTCATGCCATACACGGATGCTGTGCCGCTATTAACATGCAGAAGGCAATGGATGCACTTAATAAAGACCCTGGAGATAAATGGGTTCCGACAAGGGTGCGAATAGGTATTAACACAGCGGATGTCATCGTGGGCAACTGCGGTTCTGCTACCCGTTTCAATTACACTGTGATAGGAGATGGAGTAAATCTTGCTTCCCGGCTCGAAGGGGCCAATAAAATGTTCGGATCAAAAATCCTGGTCAGTGAATTTACTTTAAAAAGCATGGCTGAAAATCCTGCCGAAAACCTGGGCGCATCCAATTTTTTCACACGGGAACTAGGCAGGGTAGTTGTAAAAGGCAAGGCAAGGCCGGTGGCAGTTTTCGAATTGTTCGATTTTTACGAATCTGCCACGGATGAGCAGAGAGTCTTAAAGGTAAAATATGAAAACGCGCTGAAAGATTTTTATGAAAAAAATTTCGATGCAGCAAAGCAGGCTTTTGAAAAACTGGCCATAGATTTTAAGGATCAGGCATCAATATTCATGTTAAAGCAGATCGAATTTTTTAAGAAGCAACCCCCCGAAGATGACTGGAAAGGGGAAATTATTCTGTTGTCGAAATAAGCTATAGCGCTCAGATAAATTGAGACAGTTTCGCTCTGATAAACTGAGACGCTGATTCACAGCATGATTCACAATTTTTTCCAAGTAGTCTACAGCATGATGTCCAAGAAGATTTGATTTCAAATAGAATGGAAAACTGTGGCTCAATTTATCTGAGCGCTATAGAACTACTCTGGCTTTACTTCAGCATGATATACTTTCTCCAGTTTTTTAGCGACTTTTTCTAATTCTTCGCTTTTCCTCGATTGGGTTGCAATATAGCTTTTGCATTTTGAACAATCTATGTCCCGCAATAAGCAATCATTTAATTCTTTTCCTTGTGGAGACAACGATGAAGTCACCAGCCGCGCCGAACACTGGCGGGTAAGCGGCAAACGTTCTATCGGTCTGATACACTGGCATGTCAGGCATGAGTTGAATTTTCGTTCCTATTGCATGTTCGGTGTTCCAATTAATTGATTGAACTGTAAGTTGCGAGGACATTTGATTTTTAACATATTTTCTGGAGTTTCGTGCATAGTTAATGCTTTAGAAACTCGTGTTTGTCTTTTTTGAATATTTATATCTGTCAAGCAGACAAAACGATACTGAAAATCCTCTAGAAAAGTAGGGTCCCAGAAAAGTCTTCCTATTTCTTGGCTATACCCAATAATGCACTGGGAACCTTTAAGTTGTTGAATAATGTGTTTTGTTTTGGATGTGTTCGATTTGGCTTTAAGTTCTATGAATAAAATCATTTTTATTGTTGTCGTATTGCAGATGATTACAAAATCCGCCCGTTTACATTCACCTTTGTTTCCTTTAAAAATATGTTCTGGAGCTGGATAACTATCTGTTTTAAAAACAATAATTTGATCTTCTGGAGGTAAGCCCTTTATTGTAACTGAGTATTGCCCTTGCTCAGTAAGTGTAACTTGCTTCTTGCTTTTGCCGTAAGGGTGATCTTCAAGTGGAACTATAGCTGTTTCTATGAGCATCTCTTTAAGAATTCTTATATGGGGCATTAATTTGCTCCCCATATAATTTCATCCTGAATTCTATTCATTGTTTCTATCGTTTGATCAAAGCTTCTAGCTTCAATTCCCATTATTGAATCAATGTTTGCCTGAGTTAGTGTTTGACAAGTAGTTCTTATTTTATTGCCAGGCACTTTAACTAATGATTCTTCCGCAATATATACTTTTATTTTTTCAGCTTTAATTATTTCTTTCGAAGAATAGCCTTCGTTTTTAGCAATATCTTTAAGATGTGGGCTATTGTTGCCTAACATAATTAATGTGTTTAGTTCTTTTATGATATAATCGCTATGAGTTGTTATAAATATTTTTATTCCTATATTTACTAATCGAGAGAATAACCGAGCAATTTTTCTTTGATTTTCAGGGTGAAGATTAAGTTCTGGCTCATCTACTATCAAAATATCACCTGGCTTTGCTAAGTGCTTTAAGTAAAACCCTATACCTATCAAAGAGCGTACAGAACTTGAACTCTCATCCATAGTTAGTTTTAGGTTCTTTTTATCTGGTATGAAATACAACTCATCATCTTTAGTGACCGTGTATTTTCCACCTACTATGATAGCAAAGTCATTTAATATATCAGGATGGTGTTCTTGAATGAATCCAGTCTTTTTAGCTAACGCTTCAAGTTGTCGTATGAAGTCAACATCTTTTTCAACAGGTAGAGCGTAATCTTGATATGATTTAAATAGCAGATCCATTGGGTCTATGTTTTTTTCAGAGAGACTCATTTCTTTTAAAAGTCTATTTCTAGCAAAGTTTAACTCTTTTCTGAATATAGCTGCTCCTGTACGTTCAGCACTAGCAATGAAAGGAGTCGGAAAATATGCTCTAAAAATAATATCTTCAATTGTATCGCAGATGATTTTAGAAATGATTTCGTGAGGAAAATTAACTTTATAGCTATCTGTTAGAAGTGTTACTGTAATATCTTCGCTTTCTTTATTTTTAGTTATGGAAATTTGTTCTCTATTAGAAGAACTGATACGTCTTTCATATTGTTCTTTTGTTTTTATATGCTTATCTTTGTTGAAATCCAATGTTAGTGAAAAACTAGCTCCCTTTAGTTTCTCAGCTGATGTCGCAAATATACGTGAAAGTTGACCGGAATACTTTTTACATCCATTAAGTAAAATATTTTCAATGTCGTCAATATAAGGCGATATATCAATGGTAACCACACCATTATTAAGGATGTCAGAAGTTTTCTTTTGAGATATATTGATGGAGATTAAATCTCTCCATAAATATAAAAAACCGTACAGTGCATATGCTGCATATGTTTTTCCCGTATTATTATCACCACAAATGATTGTCATTTCACCAAGAGTTAATTCTGCATACCTTAATGCCCCTAGACTATTTACTTGAACTTTCATTATTCCCCTTTACGTACGCTGACTGTAATTATTTCTTATTTTGTCGTTATGTCAGTATTGTGAATAAGAACTATTATGAACTATGACCTAAGCCAAACTTTTTTTGGCATCATATTTTTTTGCATAGTCGGGTAGGCGGGGGCTGTTGCCAGCCCACAGGAATGTTACCAATCCACGCGCCCCCCCAGAACTGGACGTGTGAGTTTCCTCACATACGGCTACGCCTCTCAAAGACCCAGAAGAATCCGGCTTTTTAACTTCCAATTTCAGGCTGTGTAACTGTCTGTGGCAGTATGGGTGCAGCAGAACGAGATTGCCAAGCGTATCTTTGCCACCATGTACTTTCCATGTTATGTGGTGTTGATGCCATTTGGTCTCGTCATCGATTCTTTGCTGACAGACCGGGCATTTGCCGTTCTGCTTCTTCCACAGAGAGAACATCCTCCCCCGACTTCAAATTTTCCGCAACCTGTTTGTTTAGACGGCGTTCAAAATAAATCTCAAATTCAGGATCATAAGGGTTTGCCAGTCCTTTTATTTTAACATGACGCTTAATCTTAACATCCATAGCCTTTGTCAAAGTAGCCTTTTTATCACCTTTCTTACCAAAGAAGCACCAATCTCTTCCTCTTTCAGTTTGGTAAAAATATTTTTGCTTCACCTTGTTTACAGGTAGCTTTGAATGCCTGCGTTTCGCCCACTTCCATAGAGTTCTGCTTATTTCAAAATCCAACTGGTCAAATATGACTTTGCTGGCCACATGCCGGTGAAAATTTGCCCATTCTCTGATTATCGGGTTTATCTCCCATATCAAGTGAATGGGCTTGCTGCTCGGACTATTCTTAACAATCCCTTTAACTTTGTGCAAGAAGTTTCTTACATTTTTTTCTGAGGGCTTTGACCTGCCGGCTACGCTTTGCAGGTGGGACTCTCACCCACTGGGTAATATTGGCAAATTTCATGGATTGTTGTTGTCCACTCCCGATGCCTCGGATTTAAACTTGCCACGACAGCGCCGGATTATGAGCTGTTACACATAGCAGATGTATAAAATTTCTATGACTTTTGCCATTAAAACTCGGCAGATCTGATAATTTCGGATACCATTCACACAATCAGATTGAAAATATCTGCTTTCATGATAACAGTTTGTTATACAAACATTTACAGTTATTAATGTATGATCGGGAATGCCTGAAAGTCTGCATCAAAGGTGCATTATAATATCGAAAATCAACGGGAAAAAATTTCTGGTTTTTATTTCAGGGAGTTCGAAGAAAATAATCAACCCGGAATGTATCGGGAAATGTCAGCATGAAGAAAGACTTTCATAATGACAGACGGGTATCCTGTTTTTGGTGAACTCAACTTATATCATCAAATATTTGAACCGGGTCTTTTGTTGTGTATCAGAATTTCAATGATTTTCTCCAAAATCATCTTTTCATTTTTTCGGAACATCGAAATTATTGCCAAAGGCAGACTCCGATGACCGGGATGATAATAGATACTGAATTCGGTTTCCCTTTTTCCTTTTCGGAGCCAAGTAAGTCTGCGAAGCCCGCCGAAACCTTCAATTTTCTTTCCGGCTTTCGGATTTGACGCTAAAAAATCGACAACTTCTTCCCCTTCCTCTCTGAATTCTCTGACGGCTTTTTTATAAAATTCTCTGTATTCGATGGTTGCTCTTATTTTATCAGCGGTTTGCGGGGCGTAACACAGTAGAGTCCCGCAAATCCGCTGGAATAATTGGTTATTTTTATTAGGTCATGTTGAAAAAAAATAGCCTCACAATCGGCCTGAATTACAGGTGATTATTGCGATATAATATTTATTTTTATATCACAGCAACTAACTAAATTTGATATATAACCAATAACCTTATATTAACAGAACCGAGTTAGTATGTCTGCTCGTTAACTATATCTTCTCCACATATTTGGGACAAGTTTCTCTGTTCTGATCTACGTAAGGCATTGTAAAATCTCCTTTCAATGAAGTGTTATGAGAATCTATTAACCACCTGAATAAATGCGCTATTTCTTCGCTTATTTTGGACGCATAAAATCCTCATAATGTGTTCTTTGCGAATTTTCACATTTTGGACAAGGTGGCCCACACTTATCACAATATTTCGTTTTGCACTTCCAACAACTGAATTGTTTAACGGTTAGGCCGTAAGTCGATGAAGTCTGACCACAATTCGGACAATTCCCGACTCTTGTCATTTCTATTCTCTCCTTTCATTTAAAAAAACGCTAAAGTCAGCGTCAATTAGGGCTGGAGGCCAGCTAAAGCCTCCAATTGTCCGCTGGACTGACGGGTTGGCGAAAATATCAATATTTTATCAATCAAATAAAGGCTTAAAAAAGTTCGCTTTTTCCTCCACAGAGTTCGATAAAATGACGAAAGGCTTTTGCCAATTTAGCAGGGTTTTCTGGATTACCCGATGCATAAGCTCTTATATCTACTGATGATGTATCATAACTTCTTTCAGTTTGGAATGAATCATCAGCTAAACCGAGCCATTTTCTTGCCTTAATATATTCTTTATATGTACATCTTATTTCATCTTTTCTGCCTCGCGTATTTAAAGTTACATTCTCATCACCATATTCAACAGATGTTGGATCAAGTTTATTTATCGGAATTTTATACGTATAGTCGTATGGAGATGTATATGTTGCATTAGGTTTAAATTCTCTGAAGATTAATTCATTTGCTCCTTCATCGTAATCAAGTTTTAATTCATACCTGTTATACTTATTATCATCATACCAATAACTACCAGCTTTTTTCTCCTGAATAAACTGTAATGTTTCCCACTTAGAAATTGGACATTTTTTTCTCCTTTTCGCTTTCAATTTATACCTTATACTCGACTATCAAGTTTTTAAAACTTGACAAAATAGCAGTGTATTTTCAAACACTTAAAATCTTGACAAAAATTTTATTTTTGCCAGTCTTGAAAATATAAAATATTGGCATCAGCTATAAGACA